>JAEDFX010000189.1 GCA_016297805.1 Treponema sp.
ACCTATAAGTTCTTTGCAATTCAGTGCACAACCACAGAATCAGCAAAGTGAACTGTATGCCGAGCTTTCATTAAGTTGTGATGTAAATGCAAAAGGCAAAGGAACGGTTACTTTTGTCTGGTATAGAAAAAACAGTAATGAATCAGCTTTTTCAAAAATCACAGAAGGCGAAAAGAAATCATTAGATTCAGAAAATCCAATGAACAGCAGCCTAAATATTACCGGTTCATCTTATTTATCAGCACAATATTATTGTGAAGTAACTTTGGTAAACGACGAAGAAAATATCACAATAAAAAGTGACATTGCAACAGTAACAAAGACCCTTCCTGTTACAGGATTACCTACTTTGGTGATTGAAACCGAGGATGGGGAAGATATTATCAACAAAGAAGATAAAGTAAAATCAACAATAATTATTGAAAATTCTGATGCTGACGCAGTTTATGAAAATGTTACGCTAAGCGGGCGTGGAAATTCAACTTGGGGTGCTGCTAAGAAGCCTTATAAATTTTCTCTAGCCTCAAAAGAAAAAGTTCTTGGAATGAGTGAGCACAAGAAATGGATGCTAATCGCAAATTTTTACGATAATTCTTTTCTGAAGAATTGTATGGCTTTTTATTTAAGTAAGCAGTTGGAGATGGATTGGACTGTAAATGGCAAGTTTGTAAATCTTGTAAAAAATGGAGAATTTTTAGGGTTGTATTGGTTGGGAGAACAGATAAAAGTTGGAAAAAATAGAATTAATATTGATGAAGATAAGGATTATTTGATTGAAATGGATGTTAATTATGATGAAACATGGAAGTTTCATTCAGCGGTAAAAAATCTTCCCTACATGATTAAGAATGATGATTCAATGAATGCTGAAAAATTGGATTACCTTGAGGGAAAAATATCTGAATTGGAAAATATACTTTATTCTGAAGATTTTCCTTATGCTGATAGTTCACACTCAAGTTATGAGCAGACATTTAAAAATAAAATAGATGTAAGTTCTTTTGCAAAATTTTATCTGGTAAATGAGATTATGAATAACGGTGAGTTAGGATGGCCAAAAAGCAGTTATTTTACCTTCACAGTATTAGATAATAAATTAAAAGCTGGACCGGTTTGGGATTTTGATTGGGCTGCTGGCTCAACTGCTACAGGATTAGGTTTGTCAAACTGCATTTACTATGGAGCATTATTTAAAACAGTTGAATTTAATCAGGAATTAAATCTTCTGTTAGACAAATTGACAACAGATGGTGTTTCCTTGCAGATTCATAAGTTTGAAAGAGAAATTTCAAAAGCGATAACACTTGATGGAAAAAGATGGGGTACTGAAAATAGAAATCCAGTAGGAGATGCAAAAGAAAACTGGAATGAATATGTTGATTATCTAGAGGACTGTATAAATAGTCGGTTGCAATCAATTAAGGATATGAATTTTGTAACAAGTTATAATTTGGATTAAAACGAATACTTTTTACTTGATATACATATGTAAAATAAGTATATTATATGTATGTCATATACATATAATAAAAAGAAACCTGTAACTTTTTATGTTTCCGAAGCAACTTATGATGCATATCAGGCGCAGGCGGTAAAAGTTGGAAAGAAAACTGCGGAACTAATCCGAGAGGCGATGGAAGATTATGCGTATTCGCATTTTAAGAAAACTTTAACTGTGGAAGATCTATTAATGGGTAAACCTAAGTTGAAGCTTAAAGCAGGAGCAAAGGATTTTCTGGAGGATGATTCTTGGAAAGATGAAATGTTGGATCGAGAGGTGAAATAAATATGGTTGCCATTGATACAACGTTTTTAATTGATTTTTACTGGCAGGAATCTCCAAGACACCAAATAGTTGTAGAAATGCTTAGAAATTGGATTTCTTCAAATACAAAAATTTATGTGTATTACTATTGTTTTAATGAATTAGCCCATGTAATTTCTAATCCAAAAAGATTTGAAACTCCATATTCAATAAAAGAAGCCTTACAGATTGCTGATACTTGGCGGGAAATGAATAATGTTCATATACTTTTTCCTACTGAAAATTCTTTTGGAAGAACAATAGCCTGGATGTCTTTATATGGGTTAGGATGTAATCGACTGAACGACACATCTATGGCATCGTGTTATGCAAATGAGGGAATTACAGAACTGATTACGGCAAATGGAAAATATTTTGAAATTTTTAATGTTTTCAAAATTGTTGATTATAATAAAACCCAAGTTCAGAATTCATAATGTCACCAGATTTAATTCAAAAACTAAAAAATTTTGCCGACAAATACGAAACTGCCTCTTTTTGTGATTCCGACCCAAGTCAGTTTCTGCGCTGGTATCCAAAAGAGCGCATTTCCGACGTGGAGTGTGCTAGTTTTATTGCAGCTATGCTGGCATTTGGTAACCGCAAACAGTTTATTCCTAAAATCCGCCAGATACTTGAAATTGCCGATTCTTCTTCTGGTGGTGTAGTTCAGTGGTGTCTTGCCGGTGCTCCAGGTTTTCCCCATGGCGAAAAAAAGTTCTATCGTTTTTATTCCTACGACGATATGCACAACCTCTTTGCCGACCTTTCTGCGATTTTCCAGCAGTCGCCCACTCTTGGTGAATATATGAAGGGGAAAGCCTTCCCCTGTCTCCAGCCAGCTTCGCTGTCTTCCGCCACCCCTTCCAGCGGGGCAAAATCAAACACCAAAACGGCCCCGCAACGCCCCGTTCCACTTCATCAGCTTATTTCACAGGCTTTTCCCAATTCTGCCATTGTTCCAAAAGGAAGGAACTCTGCAAATAAACGCATTCACATGTACCTCCGTTGGATGGTTCGACAGAACTCTCCAGTAGATCTGGGATTATGGAATTGGGCAGATCCTGCAGAGCTTCTTATTCCATTGGATGTTCACGTAATGCAGGAAGGAATCAACTTAGGTTTACTTCCTCCAACCGCAAAAGCCTCTCTAAAAACTGCAGAGACACTTACAAAAGAGCTTCTCCAAGTTTTCCCTAAGGATCCAGCCCGTGGAGACTATGCCCTGTTCGGATTAGGTGTGGATGAAAATATCTAAAAAAAAA
>JAEDFX010000064.1 GCA_016297805.1 Treponema sp.
TACTGTTTCCACTTCCTCCGCCCCCAGAATTATTTCCAGTAGTACTATTCCCACCCCCTGAATTACTGTTTCCACTTCCTCCGCTGCCAGAACCACTGCTAGAATCAGAAGAGCCTGAACCTATTGTAGAAATTTGTGTTGATCCAGAAGGACCTACATAAGCAAAAGAATACATTTTGAAATTAAAAGCAAAAAGTATTCCCATAATAATAAAAAGGGATTTATATAAACTGATTTTTTTTACCACTTGTTTCTCCATAAATTAATAAGCTGTATAAAATAATTTATCCAGCAAGCTTCCAGATTTTCCGTTTTCAGTCGGAACCCACCAGTCACTATCCTTTATAAACGAGCATTGACTGTCGTTATTCTCAGCTTTTATATAATTGATTGAATGCTGAACCGCCGTTGTTTTTGCAGAGAGTTTGGGAATAAGGAATACACCTATCATTGCATTCTGCGAATTTGTTGTATCCCCTGTTAGATTGATTTGCTTTTTCAGTTCAGAAGAAGCCTTTGACAGATTCTCATTCAGAGTTTCATCATATAAATCAGCCAGCGAATATATATCCAGATACATATCACAAGGATACTGAGTATAACTAAAACTTTTGGAATTAATAATTTTCAGGAAAACATTTTCTCTGGTTTCTGCTGATATAATTGTTTTTGATAATTCACATGCAAAGTTTTCAAATTTTCTCATTAACTCAGGAACCTTTTGATTATCTATAACAGTTGTTTTTACTGCTGAACTATCGGACATGGCCAAAGCAATGCTTTTTGGCGAAAAATCACAATTATTTAACGCTTCCAGTAGTTGCGTATAATTCCACCCCATTGATGGACTTATTCCAGGGCTTGCAACCGTATATAGTGATGAAAACTTCAGCTCATAAATATTTTCTATAACAGCCCCGAAACAAGTATCGAAACCTATTACTGAAAGTCCTTGATTTTTCAGAGCCTTTGCCTCTTCTGCAACAGTCATATAGGTTCCGGTTTTATCATCAATTGCTACTGCTCTATAGATTTCATCATTTAATGCAGAACCTCTCCAGCCAGTTCCATGTCCCCAGAATATAAGAGCATATTTTTCAGCTTGATACTCTGTTTTTGCAAAATCAATAAGATTCCGAAGTGTGTTGAAATTTCCCATATCAAGCTCAGTTTGTTCTGTTGCGGAAATTCCCAGCATCGGGCAATCCAATCTTTTGGAAGCAATATAATTACTTGTACTATTGTCGTGAACAACTTCAAATAACCTGGTGTCTGTCCAGTTTCCGTTTGTTTCATCATAATTTTCAGATCTGTCAAAAAGGACAAGAACATTTAAATTTTCACATTCAGCCCGTTCCATCTGTTTCAAGTTTGCAATTCCATAACTTTCCAAATCATTATCAGCAGCCATATAAACAATCAAGGTCAATTTCTTATCTTCTTTCTGTTCATCTTCTGAAATTTCATCTTCAATGTTCTGTTCTTCATTCTCAGATTTGTCATTTATTGGCTCTTCAATTATTGATTCCTGAAATTCCGTCTGTTCAGTTTCGTTACTTTCATTTTCACTTTCATTCTCAGTAACACATTCTTCCACTGGAATTTCTTTCACTGGCTCTTTATATACAAAAACCTCTCCTTCAGTATTAAAAAATCCAGTGTCGCAACTTGAAAAACAGAAACTCGCAAGCAGAAATTTCAAAACGATTTTTTTTATGGCATAACTCTTTATAATTTTTTCCATTTCTGCTCCTACATAATATTTACCCCAAAAGCATCATTCCATTGACTGCCATCCTCATACACAATTCTGCTCACATACAAATAATCCACCACATAAGGTTCCTCAGGCACTTCACACAAATTCTGATCCAGACTTAAACAGCAATTAAACGATGTAAAAGGTTCAATTATCTTTTTTACACTGGCAACAATGGTACTTCTCCCCATAGATAAGGGTTCTCCATCCTGATCAAAAAGAGAGAACACAATTGTAAATTCCGTCACAGGTTTATTTTCCTTATTGAAGAAGTAAACCTGTAAACCACCTATTTCAAAATTCTGTTCCTCTTCAACATTTTCTGCTTCAAGTATCATTTCTCCCTTAATGATATAAGGAGCGTTATTTTTTCCATATAAAGCACAGCCAGACAAAATCAATGCAGTAAAAATCGCTATTCTGGCAAAACCCTCATTATAATTTTTCATTTTTTATTTTCTCCTTTTCAGTTTTCATATCATTCTTTGCATTTCTTATATATTCTTTGTAAAAGCTGATTAAAATTTCTCCCTGAGATTTTTTCCGTACAGAAATTTGATTTAAAATTTCCTCTGCTCGTTCAAAATCTTCACAAAGTATCATTTTTTCTACTTCATCTAACGCCTTATCAATTGAATTGATTTGAAAACAATAAATTTTTCCTTTGTCATAAAAGGCATAATTCACCTCTTTAAGTTTCATAAAATAATTTTTACTTCCCTTAAACGAATAATTTCCAAATCCAGAATCAGGAAATACAAACATACCTTCTGAATTTGTTATGGTATGATTCCATAATCCCTTATTACGACTTGCTGAAATTACAAAATCACTCACCGGCAGATTATTTTCATCTATTACAAAACCGCACAGATCTCCTTTCCCACTGATATTTGGTTTTGACGCACAGGACGTAAAAATACAAATCAACATTATGAAAAACAATTTTTTATCCATTTTCTTCTTCAACTTTCTACCTTCCTTGTTTTTAATTTTCCATTCTGATCTTTATAGAAAATCAACCTTGTTCCATCCTCGTGTATAACTTCACCAATTTTTTTATAAGAAGTATTTTCCTTTTCCATTGAAACTTCTTTTCTGACAGTCGTAGCAATCTGCTGCGTGATATCCCGCTCAGAAATAAAAACGTCTTGATAAAGACTTAGTATTGAAATGTCTATGCCAGATTCATAAGAAGTCTGAGTATTAACAAGAAGTTCTGCATCATATTTATATTCTCCATTTAGCTCAGTCATTTTTAATCTTATGGATTCCACTGAAATTCCAAGGGCTTCAAATAACTCCTTCAATCTAAGGAAAACTTTAAACTCTTCTGATTTTCCAGTGACAGGATTTTTTTCATAAGAGAATTTCACACAATATGGGATGAAGTTCTCTTCTGTAATCTTGCACTCATTTTCCAATATGATTTTTCTTATTTCCTTCTGAAATTGATTTGTTTTTGGTACGGTTCTAAAAGCTTCTTCTGAGCCAATATTAAACTGTCTTGAATATGCGAATTCCGGTTTTCCATTCACATATATAATAGAAGAAACTTTTCCCTTTTCTATAAAACTGCCTAATTTTTCTGGATAAAGTGATTTCAGCGTTACAGAAAGCTCATGCCCTGACGGATTTGTTTTCCATAAAAAATCACTTATGGTTCCTTTTTCGTTTCTTATAATCAAAAATAAATTTTCCAGAAATTCATCTTTATTTTCGCTCTGTGCAGAAGACTTTACTTCTCTCTGAGGTAAAGATGATACTTCTTCAGTCATCGTTCTTCCCCTCATATGATTACTTTTATTCCCAATAAGCAAACTAAGAAAAACAAGCAGAAGAAATCCTGGTAATAAAATTTTTTTTCCATTAATTCTTCTAAATCTTTTTCCCTTGCAATCCTCTAATTTCAAACCTGCAATTTTTTTTCTGCACTCTGCCAGTTTTATTTTCTTTACAACTACAACATCAGAAAAAATACCTTTTCGGCCCGGTTTAAGTACTACATCAAAAGCATATTCATCAGAAAAGCAAGGATGCCGTTTTTCTAATTCCGAAAACACATATTTCTTCTTTCTTAAGCCCCATGCTCTGCCAGCAGGCAAGGGGAAAAAATATCTTTCATAGTCTTTTTTTAAAACATCTATTTTCTGCAATAAACTTCCCCCTTACCGTACTTACCTGACCATGTACCGTAGTAAAGAATTTCCTTTTCTACATCCATAAAATCAGAAGCATCTGCCCATGCAATATAATCAAGGCTCCACATTGCTCTGCAATTTTTTTGCCATTCATTTAATGAATTGAAACCCTTTCCCATGCAGGTATTTCTAAAGCTTTCATAAATAAACTCTGTACTTTCTGAACGGATTCTGTTTTCCATCAGACTTTTTTCAAGCATTTCTACACAACGGAGAGAAGAATTGGCAAAAAGTGCAAATACGGAAAAAATCATCAAAAATATAAATACATCAATAAGCTTCATTTTGCCCGTCCTATTTCCTCTAAATTTTTCTGTTCCATTAATTTCAATTCCAGTTCATACTTTTTTTCATATCTGCGGATTTCACTTTTTTTTATCTGAAGGTCCGAATATAGAAATGTTGATACTATGGTAATCATCAGGAAAAGAATAATTACGGAATCTCTACTCCCAGGAAGAAACATCATAGGCATCTCCTTCACCTCCTTCCACTCCATCAGCACCATAAGAAATCACCACAAATGGCAAACTGGAAGGCACGTTATTAGGCATACTTCCACTTTCTGCAGAAAGATATTTATAATCATTTCCCCATGGATCTTTTCCAGGTCGTCTGTCTACATAAGGACCATTCCAGCTATCAGGAACAGGATAAAAAGACGGTTTCTCCCATAAGGCATTTATCCCTTGTTCAGTGGTAGGAAAACGTCCACAATCCAAAAAATAACACTGCATTGCTGAACACAACTGATTTATCTGATTCCTTGCTGCAGTTTTTTTTGCCATTGAAATAAATTTTGAAGCAGAAACAACACTGCCAGCGGCAAGTACCGCACCAATAGCTAAAACTGCAAGAGTCTCTACAAAAGTGAAACCCTCCGATTTTTTCCACCAGATTTTTTCTGATTTTGTTTTTTTCATAAAATCCTCCTGAATTACATCCATTTCATGTCATTCATAAATGGCATAAAAATATTCATAACTAGACAAAGAAGAAATACACCTGTTATTAACAGAAATACTGGCTCTATAAGAGATATACAAATTCTTCTTTTCCTCTCATTTTTCTGATTAAGCCAGCCTGCCATTTTTCCAAAAACTTCAGTCTTTCCACCAGCCTTATCAGCCATATAAAAGCCTTCCTCATATCGTTCACCAAGCTTAAGTGCATTCTCCAGATTCACACCGTATTCCAGTTTTTCTTTAGCCTCCTGAAAAATACGTCCCATACGAGTATTAATACCAAGAATCTGAACTCCACACCCCACTGCTTCTGACATTCCAACACCAGCCTTCAACAGAAAATCTATAATCAGAAATGTTTCATACAAACGGTCATCACACATTACTTTTGAGATGCATAAAAAAATGCAAAAACAGCAAATCAGTAAAATAAAAATCATTTTGAAAATTAATAGCGGGCTGGTAATTTCCGTGTAGGTGATAAGAAAAAAACTTGATATCACAGCTAAAAAAATTACGAAAACGGGATAAATACATGCCTCAAGTAATTTCATTCTATTTTTATGCTTTCGTTCCAGTTTTCTGTTCAGATATGAAACCGCATCCTTTAAGTCTCCTGTCAATTCTGCCATAGTTATAAAAGACACATAAAAATCATCAAAATTTATAAACGGGCATGTGCGTAAACTGTTTGAAAAAGGATTCCCCAACTCAAGCTGACGATACAGGTATTCTGCTGCCTTCATAATTTGACTTTTATGTTTATTTTTTCTGTGAAACATAATTTTAAGTGCCTCAGAAAGCTCTAGCTTCTGCTGCACGTACAACTCATCCAATCTTCTTGTGAACTCTTCTACCATTTACAACTCCATTCCAAAGATTAATTGAATGCATTTCCTGATTCTCATCTGTACTATCTACTTCGAAACATTCCAGTGCTTTAGACAAGAACTCTGAATAATTTGTACAGTGCTCAAATCGTCTTTCTATTTCTTCTTCACTCATGAATCTTGTTACAGCTGAAGCAAATTTTTCTTTTGGAACTGCTATATCTGCACACAATCTTACCTGTCCATCTCTAAAATCGAGTTCCTGAATAATAACTCCTCTAAGAACCGAACATAGCATTTTCCGTTCAACACCAAGATTCTCCAATCGTAGCACCGACTCTCCGGCACATCCTGTATGAAGCGTTGCAAAAACCAGATGTCCAGTCAAAGAAGCCCGAATGGCAGCTGCTGCAGTGATTTCATCACGGATTTCACCAATCATAATCACATCAGGATCCTGACGGAAAATATGGGAAAGTACTGAATCAAAAGTATTCCCAAAACGTTCATCAATCTGTACCTGACTTACTCCAGGAATCACATATTCAGGAGGATCCTCCATACTTATTATTTTCAGACGCCCCTGAGTTCTCATTTCCAAATCCACCAGCATTGAAGCTATGGTTGTAGATTTTCCAGACCCCGTTGAACCACATACAAGAATCAAGCCGCTTTTTCTTATTTCCAAATGTCTGATTAGATCCAGTTGAGTTTCATTAAAACCAAGAAGATTCAAAGTTAAAGGTATTCTGCTTGTATCAAGAAGTCTCAGAACTAGAGATTCTTTTACTCCCCGATTGGTATCAACCACAATTACATCTGAAACTCTCACAAAAATTGGATTATTTTTACCATATACAAATCTTCCATCCTGGCTTCTATGCCGTTCTATAATGTTCATTCCTGCAAGCATCTTTATTCGCTGGATAAGCTCTTCTACTCTCTCTTCCTGCAGTTCCATTTGTTTTTTTAAAGCTCCAGAAATTCTAAAACGGACACAATTTCCATCTATATGAATATCAGTTGCCTTTTGCTCTTTTGCATCGTGCAAAATACTGTCCAACAAAATTACTGCAGCAGCTTCCTTCTGTTTTACTTCCAGCTCTTTATTGAGTTTCTGATTTTCTGAATTTCCAGCCTTGTATAAGCCTGAAACACATCTTCTAAGCTGTTCCCGGGTTCCCTTTACAAAATCTACCTTGACATCCCTCTTATACAATTCAGGACAATTCTCTCTGCTTCTGACAGTTTCAAGAAAATCTTCAAAGGCTCTCCGAAGTCTTCCTTGTAAAACCACATCATCAGAATTTTCCACTAGAAACATAATTTCAGAACCATGCTGTTCTAAAATTGCAGCTCCATTGAAGAGGCAATATGCTGGTGTTAATTTAAATTCATACATTCCACTTCTCCTTCTTAGTTTTCCTTTTTCGCTATTTTCTGATTAAAATTACTGATTCGATTTTCTACCCATACTGAGTCGTAGCTTTTTTCTGTTTTTTCCAGGTTTTCCCCTTCCACATGAGGCACCAGATAAATAACCATTTGTGTAGTTTCCTTTATTTTGTTTTTGGATTTGAACAGATTTCCCAATAAGGGGATTTTTGAAATAACCGGAACTCTTTTTGTCTGGTTCGAATCAGCATTCTGAATAAGTCCGCTTAAAATTACAGGTTCTCCACTTTTACCACATACCTCAGTGGTTACTATTTTTTCTGATGTTGGAGGAGGATTCCCTGTAGAAGCACTGGTATCTGTTCCTTGTCTTGATACAGATGCAGTAACTGAGCTAGTTATCATCCCATTACCACTGACCCAGCCAATCACATCCAGCTTAATACCCGAACTTATTTCTCTGGTTACCCCGGAATATATAGGAACTCCAGTTTCTGGATTTACATTGTTATCCCTGTATCTATAGGTGTTAGTATTTTTAAAGTTGATTTGTTTCCCAGAAACTCCATGGAGGGTTGTATCTGCAAAAACTTTGGTTTTGTTCTCTTCAATTGAAGCCTGCAAATCCGCCGCAAATTCCAATCCAAAAGAAGTCAGAACATTTAGATTAAAGTTCATGACAGATCCCAGCATTGCCGAAGCAGAGTTTCTGTCTCCCATTTTTATTTTTCCTGCAGAGAAAGCTGAAGACCAGGTATTCTGACTACTCTCGTCATATTGAAGAATCAATAAATCATAACTGAGTCTTTTAGCAGGAACATCACAAATTTGTATCTGTTCTATAAGATTTTTGTAGGCACTATCAGTTCCCTTGAAATAAAGGTTAACATTTTCATCTGCCAGATAAAGATTTGCTTTATCCACCCCAGGGGGAAGATGATTCAAAAAATCTGAAGGTTTTATATATTTCAACTGAACAAGATAGGTTTGCTGTTTTATGTCAGCTTCACCAATTAATTCATTTATTAATGCAGATTCTTTATCACTGGCATAACAAATAAAAGTATTTTCATCTGGCAGGGTAATTGTTTCTAATTTACCGACTCTTTTTGCCAAAAGAGGGAAAAAATCCTGGGCCTTTGTATACTTAAGGTAGAATTTTCTCCAGCTTCTCACTCCAGAAATAAGTTCATTTTTTATATTCCCGTTTGAAAAGATGTAGATAAGGTCATCATCAAAAACAAATGAACAACCGGCCTGTGAGCACAATTTTGCAAGACAGTCAATAAAATCTTTGCCGTTAAAAACCGACCTCTGCAATCTTGTTTCTCCGCCACTCAGCAGACAGAAGTTTTTGTATTTACCATCTGTAGCAGTAAATAATTTTTCAACAGCATCAGAAAATCTGCAATCTCTAACATCAACCAAAAAGCCCTGATTCTGATTTTCAATTTTTATAAACCCTTCAATAGAATCAATTTTTCGCATTTCCGAACTTTTCGCAAAATGAAAACCTGTTTCTGTTTTTTTTACGTCATAATTTCCAAAACGCTTTCCAAGACTTTCCATTAGAGCAGCCTCAGTAACATCCTTAAAATGAACTGATAATTTCTGTACCGGCAAACTATCAAAAGTCAGAATAGAATCTATCCCACTAGATATCTTTTCCAAAATCTGATTAGGCTGCAAATCATATGCATCCACAGAATACAAATTATTCTGTTTTTTCATAGAAAATCGGCTTACTACCCAAACTTCTCCTTTTTCTACATAGAGACGATTTCCATTTAGAAAAGCTTCAAAGGCCGCAGAAAAATCCTTCCCCGCAAATTTCAAATCTCCCTTACCGCTGACTGTATCGTCTGCTACAATTGAAATTCCACTATCAAGACTAACTGCATAAACAATATCTTTCAGTTCGCAATCCGAAAAATCCCAGCTGTAATAATGGTTCTGCGCAACCGCAAAATAGCAAAAACAAAATAACAAGCCAAGAATAATCAAAATACGCTTTGACAACCTAGCCGAATAAAAAATCATCTTTCCCAAGAATTTTTTCCTCCTGCTATAGTTATTGCCGCAATTTACGTTTTTTACCAAAATTCAGGAAAAATTTTAAAAAAAATTTACTTTTTTTTTCTTCCACCTTTTTTAAGAATTCATTACAATAAAGGCATCAATTTACAGGAGGCACCTATCTATGGACGGCGGGTCGAGTTATCCCATATATTCATTAATCACAAAAATGCCTCTTGATTCAGTTTTTTAAAATCACTTACATCAAAATCAGAGGCCTCATAATCTATTTTTAATTTCTATATTTAACGAGGCATTACCATGATTACATACTGGCAGCAGGTTGATGGCCAATTCACAAAAACAAAAAAAGATGCAGTAAATACATCTCTCCCTTTATGGGTAGATGCAAGAAATGTTACAAGAGATGAAACTACAGAACTTCAGGAAACATATCAGCTGGAACAAGACCACATCCTTGATATTCTGGACCCAGATGAGCTTTCTCGAATAGAGGATGGTGATTCAGGTTATATTCTTACAATTGTCCGTGTACCTGTTTACGACCCTGCAGCAGAAACTCCTTATTTTACAGTACCTGTTGGTATTATTGTAAAAGGTAAAACAATCATTACGCTATGCTGGACAGACAGTGAAGTTTTAAAAGATTTTGGTGCAAACCGCATTCGTAACGTAAGACTTAATGACTTCCCATCTTTTATTGTTCACATTATGAACAGAGCAAATCTGAACTTTTTGCGTTACCTTAAGGAAATCAACAGACGTTCTACCAGCATTCAAAATGAAATGAGACTTGAGATTGAAAATCAGGAAATCTTACAGATGTTAGGCCTTGAAAAATCTCTGGTATACTTTACAACATCTCTAAAGAGTAATTCTCTTCTTCTTCAGAAAATGAAAAGTACAAAGCTCATTAAGTTTGATGAAGATGATTTGGATTTTGTAGAAGGAGTTGCCATAGATAACCGTCAGGCAATTGAGATGGCTGACACATATTCCAACATTCTTTTTGGTGTTATGGATGCTTTCTCTTCCGTTACATCCAACAACCTGAACGTAGTTATGAAAAAGCTTGCTATTATCAACCTTGTTATGATGGCCCCAACTTTTGTAACAAGTTTCTTTGGTATGAACTTTAAACTCCCATTTGAAACTTTACCAGGTTACGTACCTGTAACTGTTGCAACAATTATCTGTATTGTCTCTGTTGGAATCAGCTGGGTATTACTGAACATAAATCGGGAAACAATGAAAATTGCCCGGAAAGCAAAAAAAATGAACCGTAAACAAAAGGCAAAAGTAAAGGCTGAGACTAAAAAACTTAAAAAACAGGAAAAGAAACTAAAATAAAATGATGCTATTGCGCACTACATGCAAAACGAAAGCCCATGTAGTTGTAGCATTCATTTGGATCAAAGCTGTAGCGGTCACCTGCATACATAAACATAGTGTATGCCGACCAGCTTCCGCCACGGCTTACCCGTTCAAATCCAACAGGAGCTCCGTATATATTTTCAGAAGTATAATCTTCGAACCAGTCCCAGCAGAATTCCAGTACATTTCCACTCATATCATAAATTCCTGCAGAATTACTGTTTCCAGAAGCTGGATACGCTATTTCTTCAGGATCAAAAGGGAGTCCTGCAGTTCCTACAATTCTTGTTGCACCAGCATTCTCAAAGCTCCAGGCATACAAAAGTCCTTCTTCCGGGTCTGTAGAAACCTGTCCGCTAACTGTATCACCACGCTGGAATCCTAATTTTGTACGACGAGCCGCATATTCCCATTCAGCTTCAGAAGGCAGACGATACCCATCTGCATTCCAGTCGCATTCACACAAATCACAGGCAGCAGTATCACTGGAATCTCTCAGAACTTCACCATTGTAGGTATAGCATGGAGTTTTGCCTCGAATCTCACTTAAACCATTGCACCATACAATAGCATCATACCAGCTTATCATTGTTACAGGCTGAACCTTATTTTCATCAGTTGGTACAGCACCACGTTTTCCCTGTGAACCGCCCTGACCAGGATTCTGGAAATAATAACCCAGTTTTTCTGCACGATTTTTCACTGTGTACCAGAGGGAATAAGTTGTTTCGAATTTATTAATTGAAAAAGGATTGAGGGAACGTTCTGCAGTGTAAGCCTGAGTATCTTCCCCAATCGTAAAATCAAGATTATTTTTAAAAGTAACTAAACTGATATGAGAAAAAGAAGCTTGTGCAAAAAGACCTGCAGTAAACAAAGTCAAAACTGAGAAAACTACAAAAACTTTCTTCAAACTCCTCAAAACAACCCTCATAATAATTTATTCTGACATTTTACAACATTTTGTATAATTAGACCACCCTTAAAGGCTGCACAATTCAGAAGAAACTACTTTCCAGCCATCACCTGATTTTTCTACGTCCAACCAGACGTATGTACCTTTTTCTCCAAGACTTCCAGGATTAATTACCACTGTTTCACCAATTTTTTCAATTCCTGTTCCTTCGTGAATATGTCCACACACAACTGCCAATGGCTGATTTTCTTTAATAAAATCTGTGAACTTCTGACTTCCAGCATGATGTTCACCGTCAAAAGAATCAAGTTTATCTGCTACTGGAGGATTATGACTTACAAGAATCAAACTGTTCCAGAGAGATTTATCACCTGTCTGTTCTACAGAGTTTATAACAATATCAAAATCAGCAAGGATTTCATCTTCCTCACGTTCAAATTCTGTTTTACCTGTAAATTTTGTTCCGCCACCAGCACCAGCAAAACCTAAACCTTCATGGAAAACCAATGCTTTTTCTACATTTACATCCTGATTATCAAGATCTTCAAGAAAATCTTCATTATCACAGTTTCCAAGAACAGCAAAAATACTTTCGTGTTTGGAACAAAGCTTTTCCAAAGCATCTTTTCCTGTTTCTGGCTTAAAGCATTCTGCAAAGTCACCGGCAAAAACTACTGCATCAGCAGACTTGAACTGTTCATCCATTTTGTCTAAAACATCGTTATGTGCGTGTAAATCTGATATAACTAATAATTTCATAAATATTTCCTTATTTCTTCAATATCTTCAAAAAAGCCTTCTTCAGCTCTTCCATCTGTTCTTTTGTACCGATTGTGATGCGTACAAATTCTTCAATTCCTGGAGTTGAAAAGTGACGAATTAATAAGCCTTCTGCTTTAATTCCCTTATACAACTCATCACCACCAATATTTGGATGTTTTGCAAAAAGGAAGTTTGTTTCACTTGGAATTACATAAAAACCATTTTCTTTAAGGAAGCTGTAGAAATCATCACGAACCTCTGCAACCTTCTTAGAGGTTTCTACATAATATGCCACATCATGGCAGGCAGCAGTTCCACTTACCTGAGCTACAGCATCAATTGGGAAGTGATTTACGCTGTTTTTTACAGTTGTAACAATATTTACCAGCTCCGGATTAGCAACAATGTAACCAAGTCGCTGACCAGCCCCGCACAAGCTCTTAGAGAAAGTACGAACAATTACAAGGTTTTTGAATTCTGCCAGCAAAGGAATACAAGATTCCCCACCAAAATCAACATAAGCTTCATCAACAATGAAGATTTCATCTGGACTAGCTTTTTTAATCATCTGGCGAACTTCTTCACGCTTCAATCCAATTCCAGTAGGAGCATTTGGATTTGCAAAAATAATTCCACCTTGATTTGCAGCCGCACGCTTAAGCATTTCATCAGTATCAAGACTCCAGTCAGACCTCAAAGGAACGTTATCCATTGGAATATTATAGAAGCCTGCATAAACGGGATAGAAACTATATGTAAACTCAGGCATTACAAACTTTCTCCCTGAGTCAAAGAATGCATAGAATACAAAAGAAAGAACTTCATCAGAACCGTTACCGCTATAAATCATATCTGGAGTTACAGTAAACGGAATTTTATCTTCAGGGGCTGGAGTAACTTTTCCTCCATCAACCTTAGCACGACACAAAACTCCGCCGCTCTGATTCAACATATCAGCAATTGCAGCATGAAGCTCAAGAGAATCAGGATCAGGATACAATCCTAATTTTTCTGGATGAGCCTGAACAAAGTCTACCACAGCTTTTGTTACTGCAGGACTTGGAGCATAAGGATTTTCATTTGCGTTCAATTTAATATAGTCACGATCTTTAGGCTGTTCACCCGGAACGTACGGATGAAGATTTTTCATACGATTAGAAGTTATCATAGTTACCATTTTATTCTTTTATGGGGTGAATTTCAATAAAGTAATAGTTTATGAAATACGGGAAGGAAGCCAGGCACTGACAAAAACACTCGCAGGGCGGAATGATAGTTTCCATACCGACCTGCGCGTGTAGCGACGCT
>JAEDFX010000190.1 GCA_016297805.1 Treponema sp.
AAAAACTCTAAAAAGTGGTACAGTGATGTCAGTCATCAGTGTACCACTTTTTTTTGGTACAGTGATGTCAGTCATCAGTGTACCACTTTTTTTATGCCCGTTGTATCATACCTATACTTAACCCTGTTACTTTCGAAATTCTTCGTATCGAAATTCCATTTTTTTTCATACAGTTTATATAAAAATTTCTCTTTGGAATTGATAAAGATTTTAAGTCCTGTTTTCCAATAATATATCTAATTACAATGGAATCTTTGGTCTCTTTTTCCTCTCGTGTTAATTGCAAATCCATACATTCATCGCTATTTTTCTCAAAAAGAAAACTAATTAAATCTTTCTTACAACTAAATAAACTAAGAGCAAATTCTGTTTTTACAAAAGATTTATGATCATAAGCGCCTATACTGCTCCACTTATAGTCTTTAGTTTTACATATCAATGCATTCTCAGGATTTTGAAGTATATATCGCAGAACAGTGAGATAATATTGCTCATCATTTACAGGTTCACTTTTAAATCTATTCTGTACCAGATGACCAACCCTTCCAGTTTTATAATTATAATACTTCACATAAGAAGTTAAAATTTTATGCATAAACAGTGAAAGTTCAATTTTTGTCGATTTCACCAAGATGTGTACATGGTTATCCATCAAGCAAAAAGCATGAACTTCTATCATTAAAGCCAAGCTACATTTTTTTAATAAAAAAATAAAATGTTGTCTATCAGAATCTTCAATGAATATATTCTGCCGATTAACTCCACGTATCATAACATGATAAAATCCAGATTTTGATTCTTCCCTATATTTTCCAGCCATTTCATATCTCCTTTCCGCCTCCCATAGTTAATATAGACAAAGATATGCAAAAAAAGGAAATGATATTAAAAAAAAAGTTAAAAAAAACGTTTTTTAATGACTGATACAGTAATGTCTGACATCAATGTATCATCAATGTAACAAAGTGATACACCAATGACTGACATCAATGTAACACTCCTTTTTCTTTCTATCGCAGATAATTCAAGACTAGTTCGGTTACCATTGGTATCAGCTGTTTCTTTCGGCTTACTACATCTTGCAGGTAATAAACATTCTCTTCTTTTTTAGGAAAGGTTATAAACTGTTCAAATTTCGAATCCATCACAATCAGTAAATCACTGGAAAGTTTTGTAATATCCGTTACAAGCAGACAAGAGAACAATGCCTTGTGACTGCGTCTTTCAATTTCCAGTTCTTCAAGGAATTCAGTTTTTCTATCCAGAATCTCCTGCGGATTTCCAACTTCAATCTGACTTGCAGTATATACAGCCTTGCCTTCCACATATTCTTTCATATCCTGACGAATTAATTCTCCAGCCTGCCGTCCACTTACCTGGCTTCCTGCAATAATAATTTCATTGCCAATATCTTTTATATCCAAATCAGTAATGCTGGAAAGATATTCTGCCATCTCACGGTCTACATCAGTAGTTGTAGCAGACTGTAAAATCAAAGTATCAGACAAAATACCACATAACAGTAAAGATGCAATATCCTTAGGTATAGGAATTTTATAATCGTGATACATTCCTGCAATCTGAGTCGAAGTGGAACCAACAGGTCGATTAATAAAAGTAATAGGATTTTTTGTAGAAAGAGTACCGATTCTATGATGATCCACAACTTCACGAATTGTATAATTTTCAATTCCCTCAACCGCTTGAGTAATCTCATTATGATCCACAAGTATAATTTCAATATTTGGTTCATGCATCAAATCATGCTCAGAAATCATACCAATAACACGATTTTCATCATCAACAACAGGAAGGTATTTACACTGTTCATTCTTAAGAATATCTTTGATTTTCGAAACTGTATCATTAATGCCCACAGTTTTTATTTCTTTATCTCCCATTGAACCAACAGGCATTGAATAAGCAATAAGCATTGACGTTGGAGATGTAGAATATGGGCTCACAATAACATTCACACCATTCTTCTCAGCAAGCTCTTTAAGATCCTTTGTTATAACGTAATTGCTTGTAGTAATCAGAAGTTTTACTTTATTTTCAATACAAATCTTGTGTATATCCTGGCGGTCAGAAGCTATAACAACTATATCTTCATTTGAGTGGGCCTCCAGTCGTTTTTTAAAAGTATCAACAGATGAAGAAGCAACATGAATAGAAGCCTTAAACTGCTTATCTGAATCTTTCTGAATAATAATAGGCTGTGCATTCAAGGTTTTCTGAATCAAATCTATAGAAGTTGTAAAACGATGCTTCTTTTCAGGGTTCAGAATACTGAGTACTCCTCTGGCAAATCCAGAATAATGTAGCAAGGATTTATATTTTCCATCTGTATCAACAACTGGTGTAACACGATTGGCAGATTTTTCCATATCACCAATAGATTCCCAGATTGAAACATCTTCACTTACTGTTTCCACATCTGACTGCATAAAATATTTTACCCGAGGAATTAAGTCTGGAATATATTCAGGACGTGGAACCCCGAATTTTTCAAAAATATATTTTGTCTGAGGATTCAAATGCCCTGCTCTTGCAGCTACATATTCAGGATACCCCAGAAGATTTTTTAGTTTTGCATATCCTACAGCAGAAACAACTGCATCAGTATCAGGATTTTTATGACCAATAATGTAAACTGTTTTATTCATATCTGAGTAATTCTACATTTTCCATTGGAATTGTTCAACAAAAGTTTTATACTTGAATTATGGGTACTTACAAATACGAAACACATTTACATACTTGCCAGGGAAGTGCCTGCGGAGTTTCTTCTGGTGCTGACTATATTAAAGCTTATAAAGACTTAGGATATGCTGGACTCTTTGTAACTGATCATTTTTTTGGCGGAAATACAGCCGCTCCAAGGACCGGTAACTGGAAAGACCGGATAGAAGCTTACTGCAAAGGTTATGAAGATGCCCTTAATGCCTCAAAGGCATATGAAGATTTTAAAGT
>JAEDFX010000191.1 GCA_016297805.1 Treponema sp.
TTTCATCTGGATTGTGAGAGAATGCTTCGGAAAGACGTTTCTTGAAGCCTTCACTTTGGTAAAGATCTTTTGCTTTTGCAGAATAAGAAAGCTTTTCCTTACAACAGGAAATAAGATAGATAATTTTCATAAAAGTCTCCTTAAGACCGAAAATTCAATTAGGTAAAGTAATACAAGCTATTAGTCAGGAGTAAGACTTCTGATTAATACCAATTGTGAGAAACTAAATTGTTTGGATTTAAAAGAGACCTATTTATAAAAAGATTGTATAAATCTTTAAAATAAAAAAAGTCTGCCTCTTCTCTGCGGTTTCTTACTGAAACTGCACTAGGATTACAACTGTATTTTTTTAATACAGATAAAGCCAACTCAACAAAGACACTTATTGCGTCATTTGTAAAACCGAATAATTTTGTTAATCGTGATCTTAGCATTTAGCTAGTTTCTCCCAAAATTCGGTTGGGCTCTAAATCCTATATGGCAAACTCCTAAAAGTAGTGTTATAATTTTGTCAGAAAACTGACTGCATTTTATATATAATACTCAATTTCAATTTCGTCAAGATTTTTTTATAAAAATAAGGGGAATTTATGTCAGAAGAACAAATTGAATGGCGTGATGCATGGAATAAATTAATAGCAGCGTCAAAAAACTCCGTTTTAGGGGGGACTACAGAACCTTTCGATGAGTTAACAACATTACAAGATGATAAAATGCTCCTTTTTGAAAAAGCTATAGCTCTTGAATGTATGTCTAAAAAGAATGAAGCAAAAGAATTTTATAAGCAAGCTGCAGACGAAAAAACAGGGCTTCCTGTTAGACATTGGAGAAAAAGAGCTAAGTACTTCTTAAACCGACTCGACAGAGGTGGATTTATGACCTCTGATTTAAACCTTACTCAGGATATATTTAATATCCAATGGGATGTCTATTTTAATATTCATTACTATGCAAATCTTGATGACTATATTAGATACCTTGCTATATCATCAGTATCACGAATTGGTTCAGAGCCAGCTATGGCTATTGTCATTTTCAGGACCTGTCTTGAAATAGGGTTATGGACATACTTTGAAAAAGAAGCCAATTTAATTAATGAAGATTATAAGCGTAAACATTATAAGAAAGATGGACATCAAAGGGATATTGGATTAAATGATCTTTTGGATTGTATGAATGAAAAACCATATAATCTTTTCAAGAAAAATGAGTTCAAGGTTTATGATAAAGTAAGAATTGCTGGAAATGCAGCTGCACACCCTGGAACATTAAGAGATGGCGTTCCATTCCATTATACCGAAGAACAATTAAGATATATTATGAATGATTTTAATGAAGCTATGAGATACTTAGACTCTCACGCACATAAATAGACTGTCTATAAATCTTCAAATCTGTCTACCAAAGCAGCTTATAAAATCTTAAAAATGGCTCTTGCAGTACTTATTCTGATTCAATCCTTTCTATTTTGAATACGTTTAAAGTATCTACATCAGGACAAGCAAACACTGCAGTTCCTTTTGGCTGACTTGGGATTTCTCCACCGTATCTTAGAATATCAACATAAGGAAAACCAACGTGCATTGCCATAGGACAGAGATTTCCTCGTTCAGTATCAAAGTCGAATGAGTCACCTACTTTGTGGCCACGATGACAACCTTTTGGACCCTTGCGGTCAATGATTGTAATTTTGATCTTTGGTTTCTTTTCCATACTCCCCTACCTCGCTGACTTCTCAAACATCTGTTCCAGAAGATATTTTCCTGTTTCTGTCTTAAATATATTTTCTTTCATTGCAGGGATTGAGCCTCGTTTACAGTACCCTTCCATCAGGTTTACGATGAAATCAGCTTCAACAAGAATCTGGAAATCAATTCCGTCGATGGCTTTGTATGTGTGATGATGACCGATGATAAAACAGATTCGTTCCACATCTTCTGCAGGAAGTCCCAGAGGAGCCAGCAGATTTTTTGCAATAGCAGGACCTTCTGCTTCCTGGTGCTGAGGCTGACTGTTTCCATACTTTTCCTTGCTGATTTTTACGCCGATATCGTGAAGATACGCTGCAAGTTCAGTAATCAGGAGTGTATGCTCATCAACATTTTCCATTTGGGCTATCAGAACACTGTATTCATGAACAGCCATAAGATGATGAATATTTGAACCGTCTGGATCGTAATCGAAAATCTGTTTCAGAAGTTTATTAAAGTCCAGTTTCACATGTTGTGATTCTATTCTCTCAACCTTAAAAACTGTCAGAGTATCTGCGTCAGGACATGTCACAACAGCTGTCCCTTTTTCCTGACCCGGAACTTCTCCGCCATATCTTAAAATATCAATTTCTGGGAAAAGTACATGCATAGCCATAGGACAGATTTTTCCCCTTTCAGTATCAAAATCAAAAGTGTCCCCTACTTTGTGTCCGCGGTGACATCCCTTTGGTCCTTTTCTATCAATAATTGTAATTTTTATTTTTGGTCTTTTTTCCATCTGCATTTACCTTTCCAATTTTTACTATTCTTCTAAGATTTTTCCATCTATAGAAATTGTTACAACTCTCCATGGCAGAAATTTTCCGCTTGCTTTAAGGGCTTCTTCGGCTGCGTATTGCAATCGCATCTGCATGAAACTGTTCCGGTGTAACACCCATATTTTCAATAAGGTTATTTGTTACAAGAATGCTGCTTCTGCCCTCTGCATCAGAACCAAGTACAAAGCGGTAAACTACCGCCATATCTTCCATTTCCTGATGAGGAATCTTTGAAAGCATATCTGAATTCGCTTCAAGAGACACAACCTCGATTGCAAGCTTCCCTTTCATCTGCTCATAATCTGTGAGCTGAGCAACGTCAACAACAGGCATATCCTCCAGATGAGTAGCTGCTGTCTCAACTGCCATATGAGAAACGAAAATACTTTTTTCAATGAAATGATATCTACAGAAAGTTCGCACATACTGAG
>JAEDFX010000192.1 GCA_016297805.1 Treponema sp.
AGCCTAAAATCGAAGAACCGTTAAAAAAAAGGCTGCGATAGCGGGCTTTTTTAGGTTCATCGAAAGAACGGCTCTGAGCGAGACTAGCGAGCGAAGCCTAAAATCGAAGAACCGTTAAAAAAAGTGGTACACCGATGTCAGTCATCGGTGTACCACTTTTTTTGTTCTAATAAATTCTATTTATGTGGTAGCTTATTCGCTAACTAAATCTTTCAAATCTTTGTTTGTCATTGCACAAACACAAGAGTCAGAGTAGATATTTACTGCAGTTTCAATCATATCGATTACTGCATAGATTGGAAGGATGATTCCCATAACACCGATTGGCATTCCTTTTCCAGCCATCAAAGAAAGTGTAAGGAAGAAACATCCCATTGGAACACCAGCGTTTCCAACAGCACTTATTACAGAAACCAAAATCCAAGAAATAACTGTAATGAGGTTCAATTCAACACCGGCATTTTTCATTACAAAAAGTGATGTTACAAGGATGAATGCAGCACAACCGTTCATGTTGATTGTTGTACACATTGGAAGGATGAAGCGAGAGAATTTCTTGTCACATTTTACGCGATTTTCAACACAGTCCATAGTTACTGGCAAAGTTGCAGCAGAAGATTTTGTGAACAAAGCTGTCAAAATTGCAGGAATCATGTTCTTAAAGTGTTTAGCAGGATTAATTCCACGAATCAAAAGGAAGATTGAAAGAACAACGAAGAACTGAATCAAGTTTCCGCTTAAAACAACTGCAACGTAACGGCCAATTGAATCAGCAACAATACCAGCAGACAAATCAGAAACAAGCTGAGCTGTAAATGCAATAATTCCTATTGGGAGAATTGCAATAACCCAACCGATTACCATGAAAACCAATTCCTGAAAACCGTTAATCAAATTAATAATAGTTGTTTTCTTTTCTGATTCTTTCATCTTTGAAATTGCAATACCAAAAGCGAAAGAAACAATCAAAATTGAAAGAACATTTCCAGAAACAAATGGATAAAGAATGTTGTCTGGAATTGCCTGAACAAAGTAGTCAAGGAATGAAGAAGATTTCATACTTGCCAATTTATCAGCAGCAACACCTTCATAAACTGAAGCAGAAAGAACTTCTGGTTTAATAATAAAGAACAAAATTGCAGCAAGAGTAGAAGCTGCAAGTGTAGTTAGAAGAGTGTACATAAGAGTTCTTCTAAAAATCTTTCCTGTTTCTTTATTTCCACCAAGCATGGCAAGAGTTGTAAGCACAGAAACTGCAATTGCAGGAACGGCTGTAAACTTAAAGAGTCTTGTAAAAATTGTAGCAACAAAGTTACAAATATTATCTACAGCCGCAACATGTAGAGAACCCAAAATTGCACCAATAACAAGTGCACCAACCCATAAAATTACTTGTTTTATTTGTTTAGACATATTAGCTCCTAAGAACTAATGATATAGGAAAAATGATAGGTAAACAATGGTTATGATTCATAATTCAAAGTATACAAATTCAAAAAATAACTGATATACTTAATAAAGAGGTGAAAATGATGATTGAAAAAGGTGAACCATGTTATCCAGATTATGAAGAAAGCATTATGAACCTTTCATGCTCAATTCAGAACTATTACGGAATAAAACCTCTTCATAAAACCTTACTTCAAGTTGATGAAATTCTTTCTCATAATCACAAGCATGTGATAGTTATTCTGCTTGATGGTTTAGGAATGAATATTATTGAAGATAATTTTACATATCATGATTTTTTACGTCGTCATCTTCTTACTGATTATTCTTCGGTTTTTCCTCCAACAACTGTTGCCAGTACAACCAGTTTTCTTTCTGGAAAATCACCTATAGAACATGGATGGCTTGGCTGGGATGTGCATTTTGAGCAGGAAAACAAGACAATTACATGCTTTCATAATACTTTGCAGGGAACTACAGAACAGGCTGCAGAATATAATATCCCTCGTAAATATCTTCCATACAAAAACATTGTAGAACAGATAAATGAGGCAGGAACGGCAAAAGCCAATTTGATTTTTCCTTTTGGACCAGAAGCTCATAGTGAATTGTATGATTGGATTGGGGCAATTAAAAAGTCAATTAGTCAGGAGGGAAAAACTTTTACTTATGCTTATTGGGAAAATCCAGATCATTTGTTGCATCAGCTGGGAAATAAAGATAGAGATGTTGAAAAGGTGATTCGTGATATAAATGCGGCTCTGGTAGAACTGTGTGAAAATGCAAAGGATACAGTATTTTTTATTACGGCGGATCATGGGCATACAGCAATTCAGAATGTTTTTCTTGAAGAAGATTATCCAAATATTTTTAATATGCTGGAACGTCAGACTTCCATTGAGCCAAGGGCAATTAGTTTTTATGTAAAGCCTGAATATAAAGATGTTTTTGCTGATGAGTTTAATAAATATTTTGGCAATGATTATATACTGTATACAAAGGAAGAAATTTTAAAGGAACAGTTGTTTGGGGATGGTGAACCAAATAAAAATCTGACTGGAATTGGTGATTTTGTTGCGGCAGGAATTTCTCACAAAACGATTTTATGGAATAAAAAGCAGAAAAAGTTCCGTTCACACCACGCAGGCCTTACAAAAGAAGAAATGCGAATCCCATTAATCTGGTACGAAACAAAAACTAAAAAGCCATTTTTATTCTGGTATTACACAATTGTAGGAATTGTTATATTTTTTTTGATTTATATTCTGATGCAGTAGGAATTGTTTGTTGAACAGTGGAATAGTGGAACATTGGAACAGTGGAGGCTGTCCTAGAAGTTATTAAAGACTTCAAAAAGGGCAGCCTTTTTTATATTTAAATGAATTTTGTAGATTTTCGTTTATTGTTTTTTTCTTAGGCGTTCATTAATCGAATCAGCTGCTTGAAATCATATCCAAGCATCAGTAATCCCCATTCAGTTCCTACTTTTTCTTTTCCCCGAAGATGAAATC
>JAEDFX010000193.1 GCA_016297805.1 Treponema sp.
TTAAACAGTGGGTAATGTCGATTTTTTGTAAATTTTTTGTGGTGAATAGTTACAAACATTTTATATAAAGCAAATTTGTTTTGCTATAATTATTATAAGTCTATAAAGAGTATTTCCCTTTCGTGACTTCTACAAGTTCCTTTTTTGTAGTAAACTGTTGTAATTATTGTTGTTTACTTTTTTTGCTTGTTGACAATGAGTTTAGAGTTTTTTTATTTTTTTGAGTGGAGAAAATTTTATGAAAGGCATCATCCTAGCCGGCGGTTCCGGCACACGTTTATATCCAATTACAAAAGCAGTATCAAAACAGATACTCCCAATATATGACAAACCGATGATTTACTATCCTTTGTCTTGTCTTATGCTTGCAGGTATCCGTGAAGTTTTGATTATTTCTACACCACGTGATATATCTTGTTTCAAGGAACTTTTCGGTGACGGCTCATGGCTTGGGATGAAATTTGAATATGCTGTTCAGGATAAGCCACGTGGTCTTGCAGATGCCTTCATTGTAGGTAAGGAATTTATCGGTAATGATGATGTGGCTCTCGTTCTTGGTGATAATATTTTCTACGGCCAGAGCTTTACAGCGACTTTAAAGAATGCTGCCAAGAAAATCAATGAACAAAAAGGTGCCGTAATCTTCGGTTACTATGTTGCAGATCCTACAGCCTACGGAGTTGTTGAATTTGATAAAGATGGTAACGCTCTTGGTATTGAAGAAAAACCTGCAAATCCTAAATCAAATTATGCGGTTCCTGGGCTTTATTTCTATGATAATTCTGTCGTAGAAATAGCTGCCAATGTAAAGCCTTCTGCCCGTGGTGAGATTGAAATTACTGCTGTAAACAATGAATACCTTGCCCGCAAGCAGCTTAAGGTTGAACTTCTCGGTCGCGGTATGGCATGGCTTGATACCGGAACATACGAAGGCCTTCAGGAAGCCGGAAACTATGTTGCTACAATTCAGAAACGACAGGGGTTGTATGTAGCATGTCTAGAAGAAATCAGTTACAAGAACGGCTGGATTACAAAAGATCAGCTGCTTGAAATGGCTAAGGGCTATAAGACTGAATATGGTCGTTATCTTGAGTTTATTGCGAACATGAACATTAATTAGGAATGAGGAGTAAGAATTAGGAATGAGGAATTAGGAATGAGGAATTATAAAATCTTTTTTTCCTAATTCATCCTTCCTAATTCCTAATTTACTATGTTTGAATTTAAGAAGTGTGATATTGAAGGATTATATGAAATCCAGCCAAAGATTTTTGGCGATAACCGTGGATATTTCTTGGAAACTTATTCTGAAAAGGATTTTTTTGAAGCAGGGCTCACAATGAAATTTGTTCAGGATAACCAGTCTAAGTCTACTAAGAATGTTCTTCGTGGGCTTCACTTTCAGACCAAGCATCCGCAGGGTAAACTTGTTCGTGCTTTGGAAGGAAAAGTTTACGATGTGGCTGTAGATCTTCGTCTTGGTAGTGCAACTTTTGGAAAATACTATGGGGTTATCCTTGATTCTGAAAAACAGAATATGTTCTATATTCCAGAAGGCTTTGCCCACGGCTTCTGTGTTTTAACTGATACTGCAACTTTTGCTTATAAATGTACAGACTTCTATCACCCAGAAGATGAAGGCGGCCTTATGTGGAACGATCCTGTAATTGGAATTGACTGGGAATCAGTTCTTCCTGGAATCACACAGAATGCCAACCTTTCTGAAAAAGACAAAAAACACACTCCATTTAGTCTTGAAAAAAGGTATTTTGATCTTAACGCTAAATGGATAGGAGAATAATTATGGGAAACAGAAAGCTTAAGAATATTTTGATTACTGGTGGTGCCGGTTTCATCGGTTGTAACTTTATTCACTATTTGTTTGGTCTTTCTAATTCGGGAACTGACTTGTTTGGTGATGCTGATTTTACTGGTAATGTTATCAATGTTGACTGCCTCACATATGCTGGAAACCTCGAATCTCTTAAAGATGTTGAAGAAAAATTCGGCGGTAAGCGTTATTTCTTTGAAAAGGTTGATATCTGTGACCGTGCTGAAATCGAACGCATTTTCAAGCAGTATGATATTGATACAGTAATTCACTTTGCTGCTGAAAGCCATGTTGACCGCTCAATTCTTGGTCCTGAAGCTTTCATGAAGACAAACGTAATGGGAACATACACACTCCTTGATGTTGCCCGCAATTACTGGAAGTGTTCACTGGACAACATCCGTGATGACGTTCTTTTCCATCATATTTCTACTGATGAAGTTTATGGTTCCCTTGGTGATACAGGTTACTTCCTTGAAACAACACCTTACGACCCACGCTCTCCATATTCTTCTTCTAAAGCATCCTCTGACCACATTGTGATGGCTTACTATCACACATATGGACTTCCAATCACTTTGTCTAACTGTACAAACAACTACGGTCCTTTCCAGTTCCCAGAAAAACTTCTTCCATTGATGATTTCTAACATCAAGAACGGAAAGAATCTTCCTGTTTATGGCAAGGGTGACAATATCCGTGACTGGATTTATGTCGAAGATCATAACCGCGGTGTTTGGGAAATCGTGAACAAGTCTCCAGCTGGTGAAAAATGGAATCTTGGTGGCGAAAACGAATGGCAGAACATCAAGCTTTTGAACGAAGTAATCGATTTGACTTCAAAGGAAATCGGAAAGTCTGCAGAAGATGTCCGCAAGACAATCACTTATGTAAAGGATCGTCCGGGCCACGACAAGCGTTATGCCATCGACTGTACAAAAGCGAAGACTCAGCTTGGATGGCAGCGCAAGATGACTTTTGAGCAGGGCCTGCTTGCAACGATCAGATGGTATCTGAGCCACGAGGAATGGATGAACCATATTCTTTCCGGTGACTACAAGAACTGGGTCGCTAAGAATTATACAGAGCA
>JAEDFX010000009.1 GCA_016297805.1 Treponema sp.
CAAAAGAATAAGGATTTTCAGAAATAACTGGATTTGTTTTATTAAAGGTATTCTTGATTTTATCAGCTAAATCATCTGAGTTCTCAGTTTGAAAAAAGGTTACTGGAAGATTTGCATAGATTTCCTTGAAAACTGGTATATCAGAAATAACTGCATTTGTTCCTAAAACTAACGCTTCCATTGGAGGCATTCCGAACCCTTCATATAATGATGGTTGTACTAAAATTCTAGCCTTTTGATAATAATTTTTGAGTTGAGAATCAGATACTCGTCCAGTGAATTCAACCCGGTCCTGAGGCAACTTAGAAATTATATCTGCAATTGAAACGTCACCAGTTCTAAAATTATTTGCATTACCAACTATTACAAGTTTTGCATCAAAACTTTCGTCCAATAATTTAGAGAATGCAGAAAGAAGTGTGGAAAGTCCTTTATGTTTTTTTATATTTCCTACAAATAGAATTGAATTATCCTTTCGTACACTAACAGCAATATTTTCAGTAAACCAATAGGGAATTGCATTGTAAGTAACTATTGTAGGAACTTTTCTTGTTTTTAAATGCATTTGAATTCGAGATTTTGAAAATTCGGATACAGTAAAAACAACTTTAGATTTGTTATAAGCATGTTGGTAAAACCACTTTCTGGCAATTGTTCCAATTTTTCCAGAAAGTCCAGGAACATCAAGAAAAACAACATCATGAATTGTAGAATAAACTGGGATTTTAATTCCACTTGGAATATTACAGTAAGGCGAATAGTAAATATCACAGCAGTTAATTTCTTTTATCAATGATTTAGGAAAAGATATTAACTCTTTTATTGAAAATGTAGAAACATCACATGATAAAATTCTACAGTCAGATGAAGAAACATAAGATTTTATATTTTCTTCATTTCCAAAGAGTAAACAATCATGATTTTTAATAAAGAAAGGAAGTAGGGCTAAAAGGTATGAACCTATGCCTCCACTTCCAATCATTCTACAGTCTATAACTATTTTCATTTTTACTTAATTAAATCTTTCAAAGCATTGATTAATACATTATTATCATTTTCATCTCTGATAGCAAGACGAATATAACGTGGCTCATCAAAGCATTTCTTCCCTGTAAGATCTTTGATATAAATATTGCATTTTTCAAGCAATTCAACAGCAAGCTTGTCTGAATAATTTTCACCAGAAAGTTTACATAGAATAAAATTAGCCTGACTAGGGAATACTTTAAGATTTTTTATAGTAGATAATTCTTTTATAAATCGTGCTCGTTCATTTGCAATAGAATCACAGGCAGCAGAATAAGTTTTACTATATTTTTCATAAATTTGAAGATAATATTCACCAAATGAATTGATATTCCAGATAGCATTCTTCTTTTTTATGATTTTGATGTATTCAGTATCAGCACAAGCAAGAACTCCAAGTCTCAAGCCAGGAACTCCGTAACTTTTAGAGATAGATTTTACAACTATAAGATTTTTGTGTGCTTCAAGAATATCCTGATTCAACATAGAATAACGAATTTCTTTATCAGCAAAATCAATGAAAGACTCATCAAAGAATACAGTAGTATTTGTTTTTTCTAACTCTGTTAACATTCTTTCTAAATCTGATTTTTTGATAAAGTTTCCAGAAGGATTGTCAGGATTTATCAACAAAACAGTATTTAGATTATTCTTTTTTGCAGAATCAATAATGTCATCAGCAGAATATGAGAAATCTTCTTTTGTATTTATTGGAATGATTTCTGCATTTTTAAAACGTTCTGGATATTCATTGAAAGTAGGGTATGGGACTCCCACTTTTCCAGTAAGTTTTTCCCCCAAAGAAGAAATAAGCTCAGCGGCACCGTTTCCTACAACAATATTTTCTGGAAGTACGTTATAAATTTTACCTGCCAGAAGACTTTGCTGGGCAGCTCCACTTGGGTATTGAGTAAGAAGTGTTTTGAAGCTTGCCTGAAGCTCATCAATCATTTTCTGAGGTGGAAAATATGGATTAACAAGATAACAATAGTCTTTCAATTGTGGGAAGCGCCAGTAGCCGCCAAAACGATGCTGCAAAAGAGTAAGTTTTTCTTTTCCTGTAGCAAATCGGTTTTCTGCAATAGCAAGGTCTGCTGGATCATCAATTTCATACCAGTCATCACCAGAAACAGGAAGCCCTTTTAATGTTGAAGATGAAAGGAAAGATAATACTTTTAATACCTGTTCGTAATATTCATTTTTTCCAAAGGCCTTCTGATATGCTTCAAGGAATGGCACATAATAGTTCTTTGAGAAATCTTTTGAGAATTTATAAATATTTACAGTTTTGTAGTAATTCTCTGTTTCAAACCAGTTGAAATGGGCTTTATCAAGGATTCCTGTAATGTTGTTGTTTTCATCAAGTAAAGTACAGGTTCCATCCATCCAGCTTTCAAAATGAGAAACAACAGCAAGATTAGGATCTTTTGAATTAAGAAGTTTAGAAATAATTTCAGGTTTGAAAATTAAATCACTTTCAAGAAGAATGGTATCATCTTCGCAAAGTTTATTAGCGGCCATATATAGAGAATAGATGTTATTTGTTTTGTCGAAAACTTTGTTTTCAATAAATTCAATCTCCATTCCATTAAGATTAGATTCATTGAATTTTGAGTGTATAAAATCAAACAAAACATCACTTTTGTACCCAACTACAATAATCATTTTTTTGATATTGTTCTGCACAAGTGATTCTATAGCATATTCAATCAAGGTTTTTCCATTTACTGGAACCATACATTTTGTTGCATTTTTAGTATATCTACCAAGTCTTTTGCCCATTCCGGCAGCTAACATTAAAGCCTGCATAATTAATCTCCTTTACTTACCATGTAGTCAAAGACTGCTTTTCCTGATGTTTCTTCATTCATCCATGCCTGAGCTTTTGCTTCGTGGCGAAGAGCTGCAAGTTCTGCACTATCACTAGCTTTCTGAATAACATCTTTTATATTATCAAATTGTTCCTGTTTTAATTCAATACCTATTTTTTTTAGAGTTGTAAACTGCCATATGTTTTTTCCACCATCTAAATCATAAGCATCATATGGTCTTAAATCCAAGTCAGCATTAACATACATTACTGGTTTATCACAAAGGAAAGTATAGTCATAAATAATTCCAGAAAAGTCAGAAATCATAATATCAGATTTTTTCATAGAATAGATATTATCACTGTTATAATCCCATTCAATATTGGAAGAATTTTTATATTTTTCTGTAAGCCTATCAAGCATTTCCTTTTCTGATTTTTTTGATTGTGGATGAGGACGAATGATAATTCTCCAGCCAGTTTTTTCAAGAGGATCCAGCAATTTTTCTCCATATTTTGAAAGTAAAGCACTTGCTCCCCAGGAAGGTGAAACTAAAACTGTAAAAGGATGGTCAGGTTCGGCAGGAATTGCTTCCATTTTTTGTTTTAATGTATCAAGATATGGACATCCTACTACAACAAGTTCTTTTTCTGGAAGATTTCTTTGTTTTTCAAGTTCTCGTAAATCTTTTTTCTGATATTCTCCTGAAAGAAGTATAGAATCAAAATAATCAATTCCGAAAAGACGATACATTGTTGCATCACTTGGAGCATGTAGAATATGCGAATAGTGCTTTACATTTTTACTTCTTTTTAACTGATATACTTGCAGTCCTGGGGTAGTCATTAAAACAATACCAGCTGAAAGCATATTAAGTTTAATAAAAGCCATATTGCCTTCACCAATGTACTCTGGTTTTACAAAATTATAATTCTGATTAAAACAAGGGTCTGTTTCTGAAGATGTTAAATAAGAGATGAATACCTTATTTTTTTCAAATTCATCGCAAATTGGCTTGAAGAGATTCCAGTAACGGTTGTCTTCATTATAGATTACATATTTTTTATAATTGGTATCCATATTAGTGGAAACACCATTTTTTTTTGCAGAAAAAAGAAGTTTGATTTTGATTAACGCAGCTTTTCCTAAGAAAAATAAAGTTGCTGCGGCACCAACAAGAATGCTGAAAAGCATACTTCCTGTACCTGGATCTATATATAATAATGACATAAAATAGTCTCCTTGAATTAATTATTTGCAGGTGCCCAATTTTTATCATCAAAAATATTTTCTTTTACTGTAAACATGGAATCTTTTCTTACAGTATAAGTTTTATTGCTTTTTGAATGATGAGGCATAAATATATCATCTGTTGTAATAGTCACACCGTTATTTTTAGTTGAATTATTGAATGCAACATTTGTAAATGGATTAAATGGTTTTTCAACTAAGTCTTTTACAGCAAGATATGGAGTATCTGCATTAGTCATAAATGTATAATCAGTTCTTAAATCACCGGTTTCATCAAAATCCTTAAAAAGTAATAGAGGATTAAGTTGATCTTTTGGATAATTATTAATTAATTCATTATTAAATTTCTCAGAATAAGTTGGACCATATCCAATTCCATGATCAGCTACAATAATAATTCTTGTATTATCATATGCATTGTTTGATTTTAAGTATTCTAACCAGTTTCCAATTGCTTCTAAACTTGCAACATTTATTAGATAACCATTTTCATCATCTTTAAAAGATACTGAATGATTTATTAAGTTTAAATTATCAATATTTTCATTACAGTGAGTTGCTTCATTTGTAAAAATTATCAAACTATTTTCTGGATTATTAAAATCAGTTAATTGTGGCATAAAATAAAGTTGACCATACCAGTCAATGAATGAATCAATATCACTTATATCTTCTGAAGCCCACCATGTTCCCTTGTAATAAATAACAGGGCGTAAGATAGCAGGAGCAGCTCTGAATATGCTTATGAAAAATAAATTTCTGCATACACTGTTTTGAATCAGTGAATCATCATAGTCTTCAAAACCTTTTTTGAAATCTCCCGTGTATAAACCATTCAAAATTCCACCATTAATTTTTGAATAATCTTTTGTGAAACTCATATCAGCAAGATAACTGTAATTTCCCCATGAGGTATCATACATTTGAGCAGTAAAATCAGCTTGTTCTGTCAAAATTCTAGGAAGTACTAAAGTAGCTTCATTATGTTTAGTAGATAATAATTCATTTTCACGTCTATTTATTTCTGTAGGTGTATATTCATAGCCACCGTATAAAGCTGGAGAGGCCATTAAAGTATGACCATTGAATGAAACTGTATTTGGGTAATATGTAAAACCTGAATAAATACTTCTTAGATCAGGATTATCTACCAAAATATGTTCAAAGTATGAACTTTCAGCTCTATCTAACATAATTACAACAACATTTTTTCCAGTTTTCGATAAACTGAATTTTGTATTCATTGCTGGTTCAGATGATTGATTATGAGTTTCTGAGAACTTTTTATACTCATTTTTTATTGTATGAATATTTATGGAACCTAATACAAGAAATGAAAAAACTGCAATAATATTGACTGAAGATAAAATTTTAGTTTTATTGAATTTTGAGAGAATAACAGGAAGAACAAAAATTAAGACTGAAACTATAATATTAATGAGAATAAATAATTTCTTTTGAGAAACTATTCCTCCAATGAACTTCAAAGTAATATCCATTGAACCGTAATTACCTGAGAAAAGATAAACATTAACAATTGAACAAAGCAAAAGTGAAGTAAATAAAGAAGCAATTAAAGTCTGAATCTTTTCATGGAAAAGAAAATATATACAGGTTGTCCAAAATATGAAAATTCCAAAACTTTGCCAGAATGGAGAATGTAAAAATGAAGTTGGAGAAGTAAAACTACCAATATTTGAGAATTCCTGTACTGAAGAAGAGATTAAACCTGATGGTAAAACTAATCCTGTAAGAATAGTCAATGCAATTGCAGAAAAGAGAAATAACTTGAATCTTTCTTTCGTATTTGTCATTAGACAGTTCAGAGGTTTGCACAATAACCAATTAACTCCATTTAAATAAAGAGGAATTGGAATTAGTAACAATAATGGAATAGAAACAATAAGTCTTTTTTTAGGAGATGCTCCTCCGTCATATATGAATAAAATAAAGACAACAGTAAATAAAATTGCTCCACACATGATATAGTATAGAACCTTTAGAGGATTTTTCATTTTATAGAAAATGTTTTTTACAAGACTGAAAATATTATTCATTGTCCAATAAAGAACCAAACCTGCTGGACTGTCATAAAGAATTACAAGGAAGATTAAAGCCATTCCATAAATTTGTGCCTTCTCTTTAAAAGGAAATCCTTTACAGTAAATCGCACCGGCAATAATATTGATTATTGTCATTGTAATTGGAAGAATATTAATAGGCAGCTTTCCAATATAGAATATGGCATCTGGTTGACCCATATTTTTTATGAAAAGAAAACTTTCTCCCTGTAAAGCAGGCATTTTGGAAAGGCAAGAATAAGCTGCCATAAAGAAAGGAATCTGAATCAAAAGACCAAAGCTTGAACGAAGTGCCATCATTGGATGATAGTGATTCTGTCTGTAAAATGTAGACAAAATCATGTATTGTTCATCACCTTTGAATACACTTTTAATTCTATCTATTCCTGGTTTTAATTTTTTTTGAGTATCTCGTTCTACCTGTTGCCAATGTTCAGCAACTATATACAATGGTAAACATAAGAGTGTAACAGTTAAACTAACTCCAAGAATTGCAATTCCTGTGTTATCAAATAATTTGTTAAATAAAAAATATGAAATCTCAATTATTTGAACTAAAGGGTAAAGAATAATGGTATATAGAATATTTCCCAATGTCATAAAAAAATCCTTTTAAACATTATATATTTTATTAAATAAATAGTCTTGTATTTATAATTTATTTAACTCTGAAAGAAACAGTTTTGCTGCATTTTCATAAGTGTAAAAATCTAATATTTCTTTTGGCTCAGAAACTGATTCTTTTAATAAATCATCCAGAGAAACATTAGAATCTTCTGGATTTATATAATATGCTGAACTCTTAAAAATTTCAGGCAAGCTGGCAGAATTTGAAATAATTACCTTTGCTCCAGTTGATAAGGCTTCTAGAGGAGGAATACCAAACCCTTCATAATAGCTTGGGAAAATAAAAGCCTTACATTTAGACATTAATGCTTTTACTTCTGAGTCTGATACATAGCCTAATAAAACAACATTTGGTAATTCTTTAATTCTTGCCAGTTCTGGTGGTATTAAACTTTTTATTGTAGCTCCGGAAATAGCAAAATTTTCATTTAAATGTTTACTGGCATAATCCACAATCCATTTAAGATTTTTGCGTTTTGATAATGAACCTAAGGTAAAATAAAAATCATTTTGAAGAAGAGGATTATTATTAATAATATTGAAGTCAGGTTCTACTTTTTCAAAATGATCCCAGCCATTAGGTATAACAGCAACTTTCGATTCAGCAATTTTATAAGTGCTGCAGATTTGCATTTTGCTGAAATTTGAAACTGTTAATACTTTTTGTGATTTATGAGCTGCAATAGAGTAGTTTGTACATGAGTATATTTTTACTAGTCTGTCTCTAAAAGATTTAAAATCATTTGGGTATAATTTACAATATATGTCGTGAATAAATGTTATGCCTGGTGCAATTAAAGGACATTCGTTTGCAAAGTTTATTGCAATTGTTTTTGATTTTTTTACATATTTAGCAAAAGTAAATTGAGTCCACTTCCAAAAAGATGATAACTCATATTCTGAAATTATTATTTTAATATTTTTGAAATCAGGAATAAATTTTGCATTTTTTGGAATATAAATAGCAATATAATCTTGAGGAATAATTTTGTCTAATTGGTAAAGTATTTCAATTGAAAAACGTTCTATGCCTGTTATATTTCTACAGAGAAAATATCCATTAACGGTAAATTTATAATTATTCATTTGGGCCTCATCTGTGTTGGAAAGTTGTATAATCGTAAAATTTATACTATTATATCAAAAAAAGTATTTTTTATATATGTTATTATGCACAGAAAAATTTATAATAATGAATTATTTAAGTTTCTTTTAGTTGGGGTTATAAATACAATTGTAGGAACTGGTTCTATGTTTTTGTTTTACAATGTATTTCATTTTTCCTACTGGGTTTCATCAGCAAGCAATTATATTTTAGGTGGAACTTGCAGTTTCTTTTTGAACAAATATTTTACTTTTAAAGATAATAAAAAATCGTTTATACAAATTTTAGTTTTTATAGTAAATCTTGTTGCATGTTATTATATAGCATATTTCTTTTCAAAGGTTCTGATATATAAAATTATTTCTTCATATTCAGAAACTGTAAAAGATAATGTTGCAATGCTTACTGGCGAAATTCTATACACAATAATTAACTTTTTAGGACAGAAATTACTTGTTTTTAAAAATAATGGAGAGGATAAATGATTAAATTAGCAATCGTATCACCATGCTACAATGAGGAAGAAGTACTTCCTATATCAGTAAAAAAACTTGAAGCTTTATTCAAAGATTTGATTTCCAGAGGAAAAATTACAAAAGATAGCTTTGTTCTTTTTGTTAATGATGGAAGTAAGGATTCAACTTGGGATCTTATATCTTCTTATCATAAATCAACAGATTTTATAAATGGTGTAAATCTTACAAACAATGTAGGCCATCAAAATGCTATTATGGCAGGTATGATGACTGCATATAAATTGTGTGATGCCTTAATTACAATTGATGCTGATATTCAGGATGATTTAAATTGTATTGAGCAGATGATTGATTTATGTGAGCATGGCAATGATATTGTTTATGGTGTAAAAAAATCCAGAACAAAAGATTCATTTTTTAAACGAACTACTGCTGTGACTTTTTATAAAGTTCAAAGTGCAATGGGAATTAATGCAATTTATAATCATGCTGATTTTAGATTGATGAAAAAGGAAGCTGTAGCCCGTCTTGCAAAATATAATGAAAAGAATCTCTATTTAAGAGGTTTGATGCCAGAAATTGGTCACAAAACTGCAACAGTTGATGACACAATTCAGGAAAGAGAAGCTGGAAAATCTAAGTATACATTAAAAAAGATGCTAAAGCTTGCTACAGATGGAATTTTTTCTTTTTCTACAAAGCCAATTTCACTTATTTTTGGAAGCAGTTTCTTGTTTTTCTTAATTTTCTTAGGAATAATTCTTTATGTTTGTATTTCTTTATTTACAGGAAATGTGGTAAAAGGATGGACTTCAATAATGGCATCATTATGGTTAATTGCAAGTTTTATAATGCTGGCATTAGGTATAATTGGTGAATACGTTGGAAAAATTTATATTGAAGTAAAAAATAGACCTCTTTATCATATAGAAGAAGTTTTAATTAAAGAAAATAAAAATGAATAAAGTACTTGATTTTCACGCTGATGATTTTGGAATATCAAAAAATTCCTGTAATGATATTTTTTCTCTCATAAATGATGGATGTTTGAACAGTATAAGTATTCTTCCAAATATGGAACATTTTGAATATGGTGTTAATTTGTTAAATCAATTATCAGATGAACAGATGACTCACTTAAATATTTCTGTTCATTTAAATTTTATGGAAGGAAAATGCTGTTCTAATAAGGATTTAATTCCAGATTTAGTTGATGAAAAAGGTTTTTTTACTGTTTCCTGGAAAAAACTTTTTATTTGGAACTATAATCCATTGAAGAAAAAAAAGATTATCAATCAATTGAAAACTGAAATAGATGCTCAGTGCCGTAAATGTGTTGATTCTGGTATTTATAAAAGTAAGAAATTACGATTTGATTCTCATCAGCATCCTCATATGATTCCAATTTTTCAAAAAGCATTATTTTCTGTAATTCAAGAATATAAAAAAATTGGAATTGAAACTGAGTTTGTAAGAAATTCCCGTGATATTCTATCCAGTTACATATTTCATTTAAATCTTTATAAAACTTTTTCATTAGTAAATATTATTAAATGCTTAATTTTAAATTTCTTTTCACATTCACTAAAAAGAAAACTGAAAAAAAATAATTTGTCCGATCAGTATTTATCAGGTGTTTTTTTTAGCGGAAATATGGATTATGAAAGATTATCTGTTATTTTACCTTCTTATGCTAAAAAGGCTGAAAAAAAGAATTTTTCAATGGAAGTTCTTTTTCATCCTGGTACTGTCCTTGAATCAGAAATTACTACTGAATTTGTAAAGCCTGATTTTAATATTTTTCACCTTTCTACAGGACGAAAGATTGAATTTGATTCTGTAAAAATTTTTAAGGAAAAAGGTTGGATAAGATGATTTCAAAAAAAAGTATAAATATATTTTCTATTTTTATTGCTATTGTTTTTTTTGTATTAGCTTCGATGGTTTCTTATTTGATTGATGGCAAATTAGGAAAACTTATTAATTATGGAAGTTTGATACTTTCATATCTTTTTTTTATATCTTTTTTTCTTACTTTATCTATGGATTTTTATACCGGGAAAAAATCTGATGATGAATTTCCTAAAAAAACTGTAATTCTTTTTTGTATAGTTGTTTCTGCAATAGTTTTATTGTTCTGTTCTGAATGTTCTTTCATATATCCTTTAAATTTATGGGATGATTCAAATTGTTTTTTTACAGTTGGAAAATCTGTATTATCAGGAAAGGTTTTATACAGAGATCTTTTTGAACAGAAAGGACCTTATTTATATTTCTTTCATACTCTGGCAGCTTTAATCTCAAAGGATAGTTTCATAGGTGTTTATTTTATAGAAATAATTCTTTCCTCAATTTTGCTTTTTTATATTTATAAAATTCTTTTACTTTTTACTTCTAAAAATGTTCTCTTTTTACTGCCGATTCTATTAGCATTAATGTATTCTTCAAACAATTTTCAGCTGGGTGATTCGGCAGAGGAATTTTGTCTGACATTTACTATTATACCATTTTACTATTCAATTAAAAATATAAAACAGAATTTAAATTTCTCAGTAAAAGAATTAATTGTTACTGGTATATGTGCAGGAATTGTTTTTTTTATAAAATTTTCCATGGTTGGATTTTTTGTTGGTTTTGCAATTATGCCTGTTGTTATATACATACAAAAAAAGCAGTTTAAAGAAATTTTCTACGCTATAATTTACATTCTTTTAGGATTAGTGATTTCCTGCATTCCATTAATAATTTATTGTTTAATAACTCATTCTTTTGTTGATTTTTTTGAAGTTTATATTTTCAATAATATATTCGTTTATTCTGATGAGAATGTAAAACAGACTAATATATTAATGAAATTTATTTCGCTTGTGTATAATTGCTGTGAATCTTTATTTAATCATTTTAGAAATAATTTTATAATCTTTGTTTTTGCTGCCTTATCTGTAATTTATGTATTCAAATCTTTTAACCTTCAAGAGAAACTAAATTATTTTTTCTTGTATTTAATGACAGTTTTGTTTATTTTTGGACCTGGTCGTAACTACAGATATTATTCTTTGATTCTAGATATTTTTATTATTTTTTCATTAATTCCTATAAATGAATGGAGTCAAAAGAAAGGCCTTTTATCAATGAAAAAAGTATATTGTACATTGATAGGAATTATTTCCTTACTAGTGATTATTTTTATACCTTTTCATAAAGATGTTAGATTTGTTAAAAAAGATAATGTTCCTCAATACAAATTTGCTAAAGAAATCGCTAAACTTGAAAATCCTAGTTTATTAAATTATGGCTCCCTTGACGATGGTTTTTATATTACTGCAAATATTGTTCCACAAACAAAATACTTCTGTTTATTAAATATTCCAATTCAAGAAATGCATGATGAACAAAAAAGAATTGTTGTTGATGGGGAAGTGGATTTTGTTGTATCAAGACAGATTTTAGATTTTGCAGATAAATACGAATTGATTATGCATGAGAATAGTATTCGTCCAACTTGGGAAGATACTGTATTTTATCTTTATAAGAGAAAATAAAATAGTGTCTTTAATCTAAATCTGCAATTATTTTATTGATAACAGCAGATACATCGTCATATTCATTGATTCGTTTATGGCGTAAATGTGTCAATTCAAGAAAATGTTTGATTTTCCATTTAAATAGCTTATATCCTTGAAATTCATGTTCTTTAGGAAGTTTACTCCAAATTGTTTTATCCTGAAAATAATACCATAAAGATTCAAAAGGATTATAGCTTTGGAATTTCCAGGGCTTAGAAGGACCTGTAAAATGGATTATACAAGGATGCTTTGAAGCTTCTCTTGCATCATTGATTTTAGATATATCACTAAAAATCATCTTTGTTTTTTTCTTAAAAAAATCAAGTTGAACATTATATCTGAAAGGAGCAGAGTATATTGTTCCATGAAGGACAGCATTTATTGCATCTTGATCATGAGCAAGACATAATTCCTTATGATTAATTATGAAATCAATTGTTTTTTCTGTAATTTTATTATTTCGCCAATAGTCAAGATTGATTAAAAGCATACCAGCATTATAATAGTGCTCACTAACCGGATAAAAAAGACGATTTGTAATACGTTCATCATCATAAAACATATCTGGCGTAATTGCAGTGGAAAAACTAGTTATATCAGTATTAAAAAACTCAAGAAGGTCATCAACAACCAGCATATCACAATCTAAATATATTATTTTATGCAAATCTGCAGGTAAAACTTCTGATAATAATATTCTATAATAAGTTGCAAGAGTAAAACTTGAAAGATTAATAGGAAAGTCTTTTAGATTTTCCAATGATATATCAATGAAATTGATATTTTTTTTGTATTTTTCAACAATCAGTTTAAGATTTCTTTTATTTTCATCAGATAAAGAGTCAGAGATAATATAAAATGTGAGTTCATTTTTATTATTAGAAATACAAATTGAAGTCAATAGAACTCCAGCTGGCATTACAAAATTATCATCAAAACAAATGGCTATATTAATCATTTTCGTCTAAATAATTTTCCTACAAATTCATAAAAAAGTGAATTCTTAAACATGAATAAACAGAATCCGTAAATAAATATACTTGAAATAATTGAAATAATAATCTGAAGTATACCGTTATTAATATATTTTAATACAACTAAAATTGGAATACAGATAATCCCCGTAGATACAACTGTCTGCACAAGATTTACTAACTGCCCCTTAGTAAAAAAACATCTTCTTAAAATAAAACAAGGGATAATAAAAGCTACAAATTCAGCTAATAGTGTTGAAATTGCTGCTCCTGATGCTCCATATTTTGGTATTAATAAGAAATTCATAATTATATTAAAACATGCAGCTGTAATATATGTAAATAATGAGATTTTCTCTTTATTTATGGCTGGAAATACCTGTGCAGAAAGTAGGTTAGAGATAGAAATAAAAATTATTATAGGTGATACTATTCGCATTGGATAAATGGCATTAATGAAACTATCTCCAAAAAATAATAATACAAGAGGTTTTGATAAAAGAAAGATTCCCGTCATTATAGGGAAACCTAGAATAATAAAGATTTTTATACCTTTATCAATTAGTCCATAAAATTTATCTTCAGAATTATCGGAAAAATACTTAGAAAGTCGTGGCAAAAAAACAGCACAAATAGCAGTCAGAACTTCAACAGACATTCTGTTTAATTTAATTCCAGCAGAATATAGTCCAACTTCTCTTTCTGTTGAAAGAAAACCTAACATAGATGTATCTAATATTTCATAGAGACTTGTAGCAATGGTCATTCCAAAAAAGAAAAATATAAATTTGAAATGTTTTCTTAATTCAATTTTTGCATCTACATTAAAATCAATATATTTAGGAAGTAGTATAATATTTGATACGTTGGATAAGGTTCCTAAGATTAATCCAAAAATCGCATAATGAATATAGTCATTTTCAGAATGAACAAAAATAAAAAGATAAAAAAGACTTGCAAATTGAAAAATTACAGACCTTATGGAAATGTATTTAAATTTTTCTAATCCATTATAAAACCATTCAATACCAAAAGTATCAAAGAAGATTTTTGTACTACAGATAAGTAGCAATAATTTGTCGTTGCGCAATCTTGGAATAAAAATTAGAGCTAAAACAAAAAGAATATAAGATATTAAAAATGAAATTGAAGATATTATATATAATTCTCTGGTAAATTTTGACAACAACTGTCTATCTGATTTTATTTTTGGAATTTCTCTGATAGCATACTTTGCAATTCCCAGCTCTGATAAAACAATAAAATAAGATATAATTGAACTGGCAAAATTAACTTTTCCTATTCCTTCAGGGTGTAGAATTCTTGAAGCGTATGGAAATGTTATTAGTGGAAACAAAAGAGTCATGAATGCTTTTATGAAGTTAAATACTGCGTTCAATAAAACTGATGATTCTTTTTTTTCTGACATACCTATACCTAAAAGTTATATTTTAAAGAGCAAGAAAAGTTGATGTTTTTTTCCAGAGAGCGAACATCCTGGAAGAATTTACAGTGTATAATTGAATAAACAAAATTTAATGAACAAATCATATCTTTAGTAATGAAGATGCTGTTATCAATTCCAATATTATAGAAGGTTTGAGCAGTAGCATAATGAACATTTGAATTTACAGCTGTATCATTAACTGCAAAGTTGTAAATATAGTTTACTTCTGGACTGTTTCTGTGTAAGTAAAGGTTTGTATATCCTTTTTTATGTGAAATTTTTACTCCGTAAATCTGGCTGTTTCCAAAAAAACCGCTGCCTGCACCAATTATCTGTCCATTCTGTGTATATCCTTCACTAATCTGTCCGTGTGAAAAATAACCCATATAATTCCATTGTAACTGGAAATCCTGTGACATTTCAAAAATATTTATTTCACAGAATAATTCAATTCCAAGATTTTCAAATAAATTGAAATTCTTTTTACATCCGAGAGAATAAATTATTGTATGAAGAATATTTGTATATCTATTATAATTATAATCATCAACACCAATTTCTAAATAAATTTCAAACTGATGTAGTGGAAAAAGAAAATCAAAGTAAACTGATGCTTTTTGATCTTCACCAATTCCTGTTATATCATTTTCATCATAAAATGGATTTATATATTTCCAGAAATTATTTCCCCATCGAGTAAGACATATTTTTGTTGCTCCGACAGTCATCTCAGGAAAGAAGGAAGGTGAGAATGAAATATTAAATCCATCAATTAAATTAATATCTTTTATTCCATCATTATTAAAATAATCGCTTTCAGTTAATTGCCCAATCCAGATACGACTTTCTATTTTTCCCAAATTCCAGCCTAGACCAGGAATTATTACATCTGTTTTTCTTAGCCCAAAATCAAATTTAGGGTAAGTACCAGCATTATTACTTCCTAACATTGGATTAAGTTGTGCTGGACCAATCCAAGGTGACTGAGTTCCAAAACCTACTGTAAAATTGTAAAAACTATAACGAAGCTCTGAATCTCCAAAATCAAATTGCCAGTATGATGTATCTCCAAATCTTTGTACTAAATCAATATTTCCAGCCCAGAAATAACTGTGTGGATCTCCATAAACTCCGGGAAGATATTCAAAGTCTTTATTCTGACTCCAAGTCAACTGAGGTTTAAAAGTTGCTTCAAATCCAAATCCCTCAAATCTTACACCACCAGTCAAACTGGTATTATAACCAACTCCCTGCCATAAAGCACCGTCATTCTGGCCATAAGGAACATCTGTATTATAACTGTTAAACCACTGTGGACCATAAAGTTTATATTTTACACCATGGAAAATACCGTTTGAAAACCAGTTTTCGCTTTTATTATCTGCTTCCCATAAGATGTTTGTTTTTCCTAAATTATTCCCCTGCCAGCTATGTTCTACATCATCGTCTAAAGCCCACACGGAATCACTTAAAGTTCTATAACCAAGAGTAGGGCGTTCAACTAAACCTTGAAGCGAAAGAAAATCATAGTATTCTTCCTCAACAGATTTTAATGCTTCCTGTCCGAAAATAATATTTGAAAGGAACAGCGCAGATATTAAAAAAAGTATTTTTTTGTTCATATTAATCTCAATCTATTTAGGTTCAAATCTGTTGTTTTTGATAAATTTTTCAAGACTTGCTTCCCAGGATGGAATCTTAAGTTTAAGTTCTTTAATAATTTTGTCTTTAGATAATACAGAGTAGGCTGGTCTTTCAACCTTGGCACCATATTCTTCTGTAGTACAAGGATTTACAGTACAGTTTTGTGTAATTCGTCCGAATTTTTTTCCTAATCGGTATATTTCTGTTGTAAAATCATACCAGGTAGTTTCACCACCATTTGTATACTGATAAATACCGTATGCAGGTGCACTTCCTTTTCCAAAAAGACCTTTTGCTTTGTCTGATTTTTCAATCAGTTTTATGATTGTAGCTGCCAAATCTACTGCACAAGTTGGAGAACCTTTCTGATCATTTACAACTGTAACTGACTCATGGCTGTTCATAGCTTTTGTCATTGTGTAAACAAAATTCTTACCATCAAATCCATAAAGCCATGCAGTACGGATGATATAATAAGTATTCATTTCTTTTTTTATAGCATCTTCGCCAGCTGCTTTTGTTTTTCCATAAACACCAAGAGGATCTTTAGGCATATCTTCAGTGTAAGGTTCAGTTCCATGTCCATTAAAAACGTAATCAGTTGAAATATGAATCAATTTTGCTCCGATTTTTCTGGCTAAACGAGCAATATTTAAAGGACCTGTTGCGTTTAATTTTTCTGCCATTTCCACATCTTCTTCAGCTTTATCTACATTTGTGTATGCTGAACAGTTAATAATCCACTGAATCTGTCTATCCTGATGGGAAAGGTCAGATGGAAAATAAGATGCAGTTTTTATTGATTCTGCGAATGAAGCCAAAGCTTCTGGAGAAGTGATATCTACTTCTCTGTCAGTACCAATCCATGGTAATTTATTTTCATCAAGCTGTCTGGCAATTTCACTGCCTAACATTCCTTTACATCCAATCAACCAAATCATATAAACCTCTAAAATTTCTTAAAAATAAAACTACAGAATGTATTGATTCTGTTTATGAATGATGTTTGAATTCGTTCTGTGAAGAATGGAATACGAGGGGCATTTACTCCACCAATTCCATATAAAATCCAATTATCACCATCTCTAAAAAGTAAAATTGCAATTTTCATTTTCTGAGGCCAAACACAATCAAATTTATCGTGATATCTTAATAAATTTTCATTTGTAGCTACATATAAAATTGCATCATCATCCTTTATCAGCTGAATATCCTCATTTACTGTTCCAAACGGAGACATTACTAAATCAGCTTTAATAGTTTTTTTGTTTCCTTCAATTATTTCGTCCTTTATTGTTGCTGATTCGTACAAATCATACCATTCTTCAGCTCTAACAGACCAGTAAGGAATTCCTGCATACTCAGGAACGTTATTAAGAATTGCTTCCAGTCTTTGTGGCAAATCTTCATTACCTTCATAAGGCTTGTATTGAATTACTTCCGCCAGATATTTTGGATTCAGTTTATCTATAATGCTCAAAAGCTCATCGGAAATAGGAGAATATTCTTCCTGCAGACATATATTTCTTTTAAAATTAATATTTTTGATTAATACATCTCCTGTTGCAAGCAAAGCTCTTTCTTCTTCAGAAAGTTTATTATTAAAAGGCTCTGCATAACAATTTAATGCAATCAAAAGTGATACAAAAATAATAGAAATTTTCTTCATAACCTGAATATTATAGGTAAATTTTTCATTCGTTTCAATTCAATTTTGCAAGGTATAATATAGTATGATATAATGAATTACTATGATTTCTAGAAATATTAAAGCTATTGTTGAAAGTCCATCCAACGGTGTTATCCGCAAGATGTTTGAAGAAGGGGCCGTTCTTAAACAGAAATTTGGCGCTGATAAAGTATTTGATTTTAGTATTGGTAATCCAGACTTGGATCCTCCTGCAAAAGTTGTTGATGCTGTAAAAGAAGTTGCAGCTGATTTGACTCATTTGCGTCATGGATATATGCCTAATGCCGGCTATCCAGAAACTCGTGCAGCTATGGCTGAAAAAACTGCAAAAGAGCAGGGTGTTCCAGTTGACGGTTCCTGTGTGGTTATGGAAGTAGGGGCTGGTGGAGCTTTGAATGTTATTTTCAAAACTCTTCTTAATCCCGGTGATGAAGTTGTAATTCCTTGTCCATTCTTTGCTGAATATACTCATTATGTTCACAATTATGGAGGAGAAATTGTTCCTGTAAAAACAGCTGAAGATTTTGGTCTTGATGTTTCAGCAATAAAAAATGCTTTGAATGAAAAGACTGCTGCTGTTTTAATCAATTCTCCAAATAACCCAACCGGTAAAATCTATTCTGAACAGGAAATAAAAGATCTTGCTGCTGTTCTTAAGGAATTTGGCGAAAAAACAGGACGTTATCCATATTTGATTTGTGATGAACCTTACCGTGCTATTACTTATGATAATAAAAAAGTAGCTTCTGCTTTTGATAAATATGATTACACTGTAATTGCTACTTCATTTGCAAAGAACTTAAGCTTGCCTGGTGAACGTGTTGGTTATGTTTGTATTAATCCTGCATGTCCTGAAAAGGCAGATTTTATTGCGGCTGCAATTTTCTGTACTCGTGTTTTAGGTTTTGTAAACTCTCCTGCATTTTTCCAGAAGGTTATTGCTAAATCCTGGGATGCTGAATGTGACTTTAGTACTTACGAAAAACGTGCAAAAGAAATCAGCGAAGTCATGGATTATGCTGGCCTAAAATATGTAAAACCTGAAGGTGCTTTCTATCTTTGGGTAAAGGTTCCAGATAAATTCGGTGATGATGATATGGCTTTTGTTAATCATCTTAAAAAATATAATATTCTTTGTGCTCCAGGAAGCGGATTTGCAGGTAAAGGATGGTTCCGTATTGCATATTGCTGTGCTGAAGCAACAATCTTAAACAGTAAAGAAGCTTTCAAAAAAGCTGTAGAGGAGGCCTAATATGAAAATTTTAATGGTAACATCTGAGACTGTACCTTTTGCTAAAACTGGTGGTTTGGCTGATGCAGTTTCTGCTCTTGCAATCAGTATGAAAAAACAGGGACATGATGTTCGTATTATCATGCCTCGTTATTATAAAATTGACCGCAACAAGCTTAAGGCAATTGAAGAACCTGTTGCTGTTGCTGCAGGTCAGGTTGAAACATGGGTAAAATTTTATGAATCAACCTTGCCAGGTACAGAAGTTCCTGTTTATTTTATTGATCATGAACAGGCTTACGGACGAGATGGTATTTATGGAACAAAGGCAGAACCAGATTTTCATGATAATCCTTACCGTTCTGCACTTCTTTGTCACGGTGCTTTTCAGCTTTGCCGTTTCTTAGGATGGTATCCAGATATTATGCATGCTCATGACTGGTTCTGTGGACTTGTTCCTGTTCTATTAAAATGTGTATGTCGTAACGGATATTTTGCACATACATCATCTGTTTTCACAATTCATAATCTTGGTTATCAGGGATGGTATGGGAAAGATCAGTTCCCTGCATTAGGATTGGACTGGAATCTTTATTATGGTGCTAATCTTGAACGTAATGGCTGTATAAATCTTCTTCAGGCTGGTATTAGCTGTGCTGATATGGTTACAACTGTTTCTCCAACTTATGCAAGAGAAATGCAGAGTGTAGAAGGTGGATTCGGGTTGGATGGTTTGCTTCGTGTTCGTTCTGATTGTGTAAAAGGTGTTCTGAATGGTTGTGATTTGGATACCTGGAATCCAAAGAAAGATAAGCTTATTCCTGCAAATTTTGATTCTAAAAATCTTGCTAATAAAGCTAAATGTAAGGCTGAATTGCAGAAGCGTATGGGATTACCTGAAAATCCAAATGTTCCAGTAATTGGTATTGTTACACGTCTTGCAGATCAGAAGGGTATTGCAGAAATGTTTGGTCCATGTTATGGAAGTATTTACAGCATTTGTGCAAATATGGAAGTTCAGTTTGCTATTCTCGGTAGTGGAGAAAAATGGTGTGAAGAAGAAATCAATAGTCTTCAATCTCGTTTACCAAATCTTCGTGCTTATATTGGATATGATGAAAGTCTTAGTCATCTTATTGAAGCAGGTTCAGACTTCTTCTTAATGCCATCTCGCTATGAACCATGTGGTTTGAATCAGATGTACTCTATGCTTTATGGTACTTTGCCTATTGTTCGTAGAACTGGTGGTCTTGCAGATACTGTTGATCAGTACAATGAATTTTCTGGTGAAGGTACAGGTTTCTTGTTCGATTCACTTACACCTGATGCTATTTACAATACTGTTGGATGGGCTGTTTACGCTTATTACAATAAGAAGGATCATATTAAACAGATGCAGATTCGTGGTATGAATAAAAACTTCAGCTGGGATCTTTCTGTTAATAATTATATTGATGTATATTCTGAAGCATTAATGAGAGGCTGCGGAATTAATACTGCTGACTGGAAATAAAAAAAAAACGTATTAAATACGGGATTCTGGTGTATAACGGATATCTTTTTTAGTAAAGATATCCGTTTTTTTTATTTCTTTTTACCTAAGTACGCTTCTCGTACAGTAGGATTTGCCAGAACTTCCTGTCCACTGCCAGAAAGTACAATATTTCCTGTTTCAATAACATATGCAATATCAGCTGTTTTCAATGCCATATTAGCATTCTGTTCAATCAAAAGAACTGTAACGCCTTTTTTATTGATTTCCTTGATAATGTCGAAAATCTGCTGAACAACTAATGGTGCAAGTCCTAAAGAAGGTTCGTCCAGCATAAGGATTTTTGGTCGGCTCATAAGGGCACGGCCTACAGCCAGCATCTGCTGTTCACCACCTGAAAGTGTACCTGCATACTGCCAGCTGCGTTCCTTTAATCGTGGGAAAAGGCTGTAAACCCATTCCATATCTTTAGCGATTGTTTCTTTCTCATTACGAAGATAAGCACCAATTTTAAGATTTTCTTCAACTGTTAAATCAGCAAAAACATGGCGACCTTCTGGAGAAAGAGCAATTCCTTCAGCACAAATCTTATTTATTGGTAAGCCGATTAATTCAACATTGTCCAATTTAATAGAACCAGCTTCTGCTTTAACAAGACCGCTGATTGTACGGAGCATAGTAGATTTTCCGGCACCATTTGCACCAATAAGAGTTACAATTTTTCCATCAGGAACATCAATGTTAATTCCCTGTAAGGCTTTAATTCCACCGTATGATACATGTAAATCTTTAATACTTAACATAGACTAGTTAACTCCTTCTTCGCTTTCGCCAAGATAAGCTGAAATTACTTCTGGGTTATTCTGAATTTCTTCCGGGGTACCGCTGGCAATTAAAGCACCAAAGTTCAATACGTAAATACGGTCAGAAATGTCCATTACCAGGTCCATATGATGTTCAATCATAAAAACTGTAAGGTGGAATTCATCACGAATACGGTGGATAAAGTCTGTAAGTTCTGCAGTTTCCTGTGGGTTCATGCCGGCAGCAGGTTCATCCAAAAGCAAAAGGCTTGGATTAGTTGCAAGGGCACGGGCAATTTCAAGACGTCTCTGCAAACCATATGGAAGGGAAGTACAAAGCTCATTGCGAACCTCATACAATCCTAAAATCTTCAAAAGTTCATCTACTTCTTCCCGCTGTTTTTTTTCTTCTTTCCAGTTCAAACGGAAAGTTGCAGTAAATACATTACTTGTCTTACGAAGATGTTTTGCAATCAAAACATTTGTAAATACTGTTTGAGACTTCCATAAACGAATGTTCTGGAATGTTCTTGCAATACCTAGCTTTGTAATTTTATCTGGAGTTGGCTCAAGGTGTTTTGTAAACTTGCCACGATCTGAACCAGCATACAATTTCTTCATTTTTCCACGAGGGAAGTTTTCTACAATCTGATTATTATTAAAGTAAACTGCACCATTTGTTGGAGCATAAACACCAGTTACAACGTTGAAGGCAGTTGTTTTTCCAGCACCGTTTGGACCAATCAGAGAAACAATTTCGCCTTTATTAACTTCAAGTGAAAGATTATTTACTGCCACAACACCGCCAAACTGCATTGTGACATTTTCCATTTTCAATACATTTTCATTCATAGGGCTACTTTACCTCCACTGTGGAAGCTGTTTTTTTACCACGGTTTTTAATCTTTTTTGGAAGATTTTTTAGGTTGGTTATCATACGTTTAAGATTGAATTCCTTATCACCCATAATACCTTTCTGGTAGAACAATACAATCAACATAATTACAACACTGAATACAACCTTACGGAATCCAGGGCGAAGAATGTTTAATTCAGGAATGTTCAAGTTAGAGTTATCAAGGAAGCGGAGCCACCATTCAGAACATGCAATAAAGAGGAATGATGAAATACAGCTGCCTGTAACAGAACCAATACCGCCAATTACTACAATCAAAAGGATTTCGTAAGTCATGGCTGATTTGAACTGACTTGCCTGAATTGTTGTCTGGAACATTGCCAGAAGTGCACCAGAAATTCCTGCAAAGAATGAACTGATTACAAAAGACAAACGTTTGTGGTGAGCAAGGTTAATTCCCATAGCTTCTGCCGCAACTTCATCATCACGGATAGCTTTGAAAGCACGTCCATATGTTGAATTAATAAGGAGCACAATTATTGCAATACAAATACCGCTTACTGCAAAATAGAATGTTGTAGATTTGAAAACTGGATACTTACGCAAAAGGTTTGAACCGTTTGTAATAACACCAATTTTATCCCACTGGAAAATCGCACGAATAATTTCGGCAAATCCCAAAGTAGCAATTGCAAGGTAATCTGACTTAAGCTTAAGAACTGGAAGTCCAATTAAGTAAGCAAAAATTGCCGCTACAACACCTGCTAAAATCATGGCTACGAAAATTGGCAATGTAAACTGAATTGCACCGCCATCAAAATACTGGTAAACCTGAGCACGAGCTTCTACAGGAATTGTGAAGATTGCATAAGTGTAAGCACCCAGCAACATGAATCCAGCCTGTCCAAGACTGAACAAACCTGTAAAACCGTTCAAAAGGTTCATAGAAACTGCAACCAATGCATAGATTGCACCTTTCTTTAATACTGTAAACAAAATTGAAGTTCTAGGAAGAACCTGTTCAAGTACAACTAAAACAACAAACAGCAAAGCAAGTAAGCCAAAGCTGATTATCATATCTTTATTAATAGTTTTCTTTTCCATCATCAGCCTCCGCACAATCACACTTTGTCGGTCTGTTTTTCACCGAACAGACCTGTTGGCATAAACATAAGAACAATAATCAGGAGAACGAAAGTAAATGCATCACTGAAAGTTGTCCAACCTAATCCCTTAATAATATTTTCACAAATACCAATAAGGAATGCACCAATAACAGCACCAGGAATAGAACCAATTCCTCCGAATACTGCCGCTACGAAAGCTTTAAGACCAGGCATACCACCAACTGTTGGAGTTACACCAGGATAATTTGAGAAGAACAAAATCGAACCAACTGCAGCAAGGAAAGAACCAATAATAAAGGTCATTGAAATTACTGAGTCAATTTTAATACCCATAAGCTGGGCAGTTTCAAAATCTTTAGAAACCGCACGCATTGCCATACCAATTTTTGTATGGTTAATAAGCAATACAAGGGCAACTACAAGAACTATAGTTAAAATCGGTGTGATTAGTGTTACGCGTTTTGTAATAGCACCAAAGATTGTAACTGAATCAGAAATCCAAGGAATCTTTGGATAAGTTTTAAGTAATCCACCTGTAATATACAAAGCAACATTCTGAATAAGGTAAGACATACCAATTGCAGAAATCATAATAGACATACGAGGTGCTGTACGCAAAGGTTTATATGCAGCACGTTCAATTGCAAATCCTAACAAAACTGTAAGAATAATAGTAAGTGGAATGGAAATCCAAAGTGGCAATATGGTGTAAGAATAAATCATAATAAGACCAGCTGCCATAAATACATCGCCATGTGCAAAGTTAATCAGGCGAAGAATACCGTAAACCATTGTGTATCCAATGGCGATTAACGCATACTGCCCACCGGTAGAAATACCAGCAAGAATATACGGAAGTGATGTTGATAGAAAATCCATTCGAAAATCCTTGATAAATAAATTAGAAAAAAGATGAATATATTATAACAAAAAAAAGGGGAATTAGAAATCTATTTCCCCTTTTATAAATGTTAATATGGTAAAGCTAAAAATTGCTTTCGCAATTTTTTTAACGCTTTGCTATTTAACACCGGCCGCCAGCGGCCTTACACATTATTTTACACTCTGCTGAGCTACGAAGTCCCATTTTCCTGTAGAAGTATTTACCTTCTTGATGTAAGCAACGTCACGAACAGCATCACCAGTTGAATCAAATTTGATTGAACCAGATACACCATTGTATGTTGTTGAAGGAAGTGCTTTCTTAACGTCAGCACCTTTTGTTGAACCTGCATTCTTCAAAGCTTCAAGAGCAGTGTAGTAAGCATCGAATCCCATTGCTGAAACAGCAGCGATTTCATCATCTCCACCGTTGTTTGTTTTAGCAGTAGCATTTGTGTTCAAGTAGTTGTGGAAACCGTCTACGAAGTCTGTTACAACTTTGTCTTTAGATCCTTCTACGAAGAATGTTGTTACATAAACACCAATGTTTGTTCCTTTAGCAGCGGCCAGAATAACGTTAGAATCCCATGTATCACCAGCCAAGAGAGGAATTGTTAATCCCTGTGTGTTAGCCTGTTCAATGATAAGAGCAGCAGCTTCGATTGAAGTTGGAGCGAAGAATACATCAGCACCACAGTTTTTAGCGTTAGCTACGTAAGCAGCAAAGTCTGAAGTTCCGTCTGGGAATGTTTCGTAAACTACTTCAATACCAAGTCCTTTTGCAGCTTCCATGAAGAACTTACAAAGACCTACAGAATAGTCATCACCAAGCTTAGCCAATGCATAAGCTTTTTTAGCATTGAACTGATCTTTTGCCAAGTTAGCATGAACTGAACCCTGGAATGGATCCAGGAAGCAGATACGGAAGTAATGGTCATTACCAGCAGTTACCTGTGGATTTGTACATGTTACACCAATAGCAGGAACGTCAGCTGCTGCGAATGTATCAGATGCAGCAATAGAAACACCAGAACCATAAGAACCAAGAACTACAGAAACATTCTTTGAAATCAATTCAGATGCAGCAGTTACAGCCTTATCATTTGAAGATTCGTTATCAACGATTTCAAGCTGTACTTTGTATTCTTTTCCACCGATTGTTACTGTTGGAGTAACTGTGTTAGCATACTGAATACCAAGAGTTTCCTGTTTACCACCGGCACCGTTATCACCAGAAGCTGGTTCATAAACACCAATTTTTACAACAGCTTCTTTAGAGCCGCCACAAGACATAAATACTGTTGCAATCATTGCAGCAGCAAGAACTAATAATGATTTTTTCATTTTTTTTCAGGTCTCCCTTATATAAAAATTAAGATATTTCATTATAATTAATTATATTTTTTTGCTCCATGGATTTTATACAAATTTTTAGTTAAAATTACCAATATATGAGTGAATAAACCTATGCGTTCTTTATTAGAAAAGAACAACTTCATTTATTGCGGAAAAATATTAATGCCTGAAGTTCAGAATGATGATATTGTACGGGTTGCTTATTACAAAAGAAAATAATTAGAACTCATACCACTGTTCATCATTTGTAAGATACCAGTCTGCCAGTAATTTTGAATCAGTTGTTCCACACCAGGAAATACTACCATTATTATTCAAAATAACAACACGTTTATTGTTCTGGCAGATACTTAATGGAATTGAAGCTGAACGATTATATGCAAATCTCTTTTTAGTATTAAGGTTATAGCAATATACTTTATTCTTACCAATGTTCGTAAACAGGTTATTTCCATTAAGATAAGTAAAAGCTTCAGAATCTTCGTCAGCAAATTTCAAGATGTTTGTCATCTGTTTATTATCTGTATTATATGCAAATACATAAGTATTTCTTCCAGATTCATCAGAAATTAAATTTATTCCGTAGATTGTATTTCCATTAGTACTTAAAGCATAAGTTACATTTCCCTTAACATTGATAGGAACTGTTTCCATAGTAGAAAGACTTACACTTAATAAAGGAACTGGAGGATTTGTTGCTGCAGATTTTGCAATATATAAATTTCCATTATTACAAATTACAGCATCCTGAATTCCTGAACCGGAATACATCTCCTTGAATTCTTTTGTACCGATATTATACGTATTAACAATAGAGTTACTCTCAATTTCAACAATATAATCATTATCATTATATGTAAAAATATTTATGGATTGGATATTATTCTTAGGAGTAAAAAGAACTTCCGAAGTTTTTTTATCAAGATCCATTTTTGTAACGGGATTTCTAGTACCTTTACTCCATAAAATTACATTATTATCTCTATATTTTGTAATTTGGGTCTGTCCATCAGTAGAAGATAATTTATCAACAATCCCAGAATCATACGAAGATTTATAAATTGCATTTGAAGTAAGGAAGTAAAAATCTGAGTCAGATGGAACCATACCAAAAATCTTTGAATAAGCATTTTCAGTAATTTCAGTGAGATTATATGTTGTAATAGAAGGATCTGAATCAGTTTTATAAATTGCTCCGTTTCGACCACCAAAGAAAATAGTTGCAGAATCTTTTATTGCTGTACTGATTGCAGCATTTCCTCTAGGTCCTTTCATAGTTTTTACAATACGAGGATTTGAGACTGTTCCATTTTCCATATTTTCAAGCATTTTAAGTTCATAATTATTTCTTCCATCATATTCTAAGTAGTAAAGATTAAAATCATTTTCTCTGGAAACTATAATTGGATTGTTAGCAGAAATTGAAGAAATAGTATTTCCTTTATATGCATTAATAATATAAATCTGATTATCTCTTACACCAGCAAGAAATTTATTTTCATTATACATTACAACTTGGGATAAGCCTTGAGTAATAGAAAATTTAGCTTTTACTTTGCCATCAAGTAAATTGTAATAGGTGAGAGAACCTGCTGGTGAATAAAAAACACAGGTTTTTTCTGACTCACTGGTATTTATATAATTAACTATACTAGTATTAGTTTTAATTTTATCAACAACTGACCAGGTATTTGTTTTTACAAAAACAGCTCCATCTACAGTAGCTGTACCAATAATAAGATATGTTCCTTTAGCAGAAAAAGATAAGGATGTAATCGAATCAGAAAACTTTTTCTGATATTTTCTTGTAAAAGTTCTCCAATCCCAAACACTAACTTTATTTACTGATCCACCATCAGTTTCATAAATAGCTATATCATTTCCATTTGGAGCAAGTGCTATCAATTTTATTCCTACATCAGAAAACTGATAATGTTCACCCTGATTGTCATCACTCCATTTTACAACAAATCCATCTTCACCAGCTGAAAAAAAACTTCCTTCATAGCCAGTAGTAACTGCAGGAATAATTTTGTTTACCTGAGCTTGATGGGACTGAGTTGAAATATGAGACTGAGCCCACATATTGAAAGTAATCAAAATTAGTAAAATATGTAAAATAGATTTTTTCATATATATATCCTCTTAGTTCTTATGAATTAAGAACGAAATATCACCTTTAATTCCAATAATAAATAAAACAACAATAAATGCCAATCCAATAAATTGAATATAGTATTGAATTTTAGGGTTAATTTTATGCCTAATTATAATTTCTATAAATGAAATGAGTATAATACCACCATCAAGAATAGGAATAGGAAGTAAATTCATAATAAAAAGTGAAAGGCTTATTATTGCCATAAGATTTAAAATACTAATAAACCCTTGTCTAAAACTTTCAGAAAATCCATATTTGACAGTACTTCCTAACATCTCAGTTATTCTTACAGGACCAGAGACTGCATTATCCAAATTTATTCCTTTAAATAGTATTTTTATACTTTTGAAAGTAAGCTTTACTGAATTAAAGGTTTCCATAACCCCTTGTGCAATTGCTTGGAAAAAATTGTAATGAGGTGTTTCCTTTTTTAATAATTCAGATGTATCTGCAGCAATTCCAATTTTTCCAGTTCCAGAATTTTTATCCAGTTCTGTTCTTAAATTAAATGTAAGAATTTTATTATTTCTTTCAACAAATACTACTATATCTTCATCTGGTCTAATTGATATTTGCTCCAAAATATCAGAGAAATCATCTGTTTTTATGTTATTAATTTTAATAATTTTATCGCCAGATTGAATACCAGCATTTTTAGCTACTGAAGAAGTTACATCGTCGTTTATTAAAATTTTATTTGAATAGGTGAAATAATAATACCCAATACCAGCTATAAGAGAGTAGGCAATTATTGAAAATATCAAATTAAAAAAAGGACCTGCAAATCCAATAAGAGCTCTTTTTAGAGGATGTATACCATATAAAGAATCTTTTTCAGCTTTTATTTCTGAAAGATTGCATTCAATTGCATTTTGAAAGTCTTTTTCACCTTTCATTCCACAATAACCACCTAGTGGTAATAATGAAATTCTAAAATCAGTATCTCTTATTTTTCTATGAAATAGAATAGCACCCATTCCAATTGAAAAAGATTCAACTTTTACTCCAAAAAATTTAGCTGCAAGAAAATGACCAATTTCGTGGAATAAAATTAAAAAGCAAAGGCAAAGAAGGCCATAAAGCCATTTCATACAAGCTCCGATGCAATCTTTCTAGCTTTTTTATCAGCTTCAAATACTGTTTCAAAGGAATCTATTTTTGTATTCCAGTTATAATCTAAAACCGAACGTACTATTCTAGAAATATTCTGGTAATTAATCTTTTCATTTAAAAAACTATGAACCGCAACTTCATTTGCAGCATTAAATGCAATTGGATAACATCCTCCAAATTTTACGCACTCAAAGGCATAATTTAACAATGGAAAATCATTAAATCTTGGTTTATAGAAAGTCATGTTCTGCTCAAATAAATCAAAAGGTTCAAGATAAGATTTTTTATTTTCAGGCCATGTAAGAGCACTATAAATTGGATGTTTCATATCAGGATCAGAAATCTGAGCATATAACATACCATCGTTTGTTCTAACTAAAGAATGAATTAAACTCTGAGGATGAACTACGACTTCAATTTGATCTGCTTTCACATCAAAGAGAAATGCCGCTTCAATTACTTCCAAACCTTTATTAGCAAGTGTTGAAGAATCAATTGTGATTTTTTTTCCCATCTTCCATGTTGGATGATTTAACGCCTGCTGAACCGTAACATTTTTCAATTGGTCTGTAGTGTAGGTTCTGAATGGACCTCCACTAGCAGTAATTACAATTTTTGAGATGTTTTCTTTTCCAATTCTTTCTACAAGATTAAAAATAGCTGAATGTTCGGAATCTACGGGTAATAATCTGGCTTTATTTTTTTTTGCTAAATCTTTAATTAAAGGACCAGCCATAACAATAGTTTCTTTATTTGCTAAAGCTAAATCTATACCATTTTCAAGAACAATTTTTGATGGTAATAATCCAGCCGCACCTGCTATTCCGTTAACAACTATATCAGGTTTTGATTCATCAATAAGTCTTTGAAAATCTTCTTCAGAATTTTTTTCTTTAGTTAAAAGAGTAGGGCATTTATAAAATGCACCAAGTTCATATAACTTATCTTTATTTGAATGAGCCTGTAAACCACAAATTTTAAAGTCTTCAGGCATATTATTTGCAATGTTTAATGTGTTTGAACCTATAGATCCAGTAGAACCTAAAACTAAAATTTTTTTCATATAATCCTTAATTATAATTAAAAAAGAAAATAATAAACAATGTAAAATACAGGTGCAGCAATTAAGATTGAATCAATTGAATCAAGTACACCGCCGCGACCAGGAATAATATTTCCACTATCCTTTACATTACAAGATCTCTTGAATACAGATTCAATTAAATCACCGACTATTGAAGAAAAAGCAGTGAAGAAACCAAGAATAATTACTTTGCTTATAGGAAAATTTAAAATATCATTAAAAATAAATGCGTAAATAACACCACATACAACAGAAGCTAAAAGACCGCCAATAAAACCCACAAGACTTTTATTTGGACTTGCAGCTATATATCCTCTTGTTGATTTACCAAAAAGAATACCAAAGAACCAGGCTCCTGAATCGCACATAAAAACAAACAAAAGAAACAAACAAATTATATAAGTAGAGTTTTCTAAAGTTGTAAGTCTAGAAAGAAAAGTCATTAAAAATCCGCAGTAAAAAATAATCAGCATAGAATATGCAATTTTCGATACAGAATTCTCAAATGACTTAGAAAACAAACTTTCAATAGCCATCAAAATCAGAGATTCACAGATAAAGAACCATGGAGCAATCTCTAAGGATAATCCTGCCAAAATAAAAAGATAAGAAATGTAGGGAAGAATTGCAGTTAAAATTAAAATAACAGATTTTGGAAAAAGAGCCTTTTTGTTTGAAAGCATATTATAGAACTCATTTGCACCAACAACAGCAAACAGGCTAAGACAGATTTGTAATAATAAATGATTACAATATTTAAGACTTACAATTGCAAAAACTAAAGGAATACCAATAAAAAAAGTAAAAAGTCTTTTTATAGTTTTGTTCATATTATGATCCTACCTATTTTTTCGACGCTTTTTCTGCTCCAAACCTTCTATTTCTATGCTGGAAATCTTCAATATGTTTAATGAATTCCTCATCTGAATAATCAGGCCAAAGTGTATCTGTATATATTTGTTCAGCATATGGAATATGCCAAAGCAGATAATTACTAAGTCGTTGTTCACCGCCAGTTCTGATTAGTAAATCAACATCTGGTGATTCAGGCATATCTAAACATTTTGAAAAATATTCTTCCGTAATCAAATCAGAAGAAACTTTATTTTCAACTATTTTTTTTATGCCCCTTAAAATTTCATCTCTTCCACCATAATTAATTGCAAGATTTAAAGTCATGCCTGTGAAGTCTTTTGTATCATCAACAGCTTCTTTAATATCTTTTTTAATGCTTACAGGAAGAGCATCAATATTTCCAATGTGATTGAGTTTAATACCATTCTCTTTATAAAAATCTAATTCTCCACAAAGATGAATGTGAATAAGGTTCATTAAAAAACCAACTTCCTGTTCTGCTCTTTTCCAGTTTTCTGTTGAGAATACATATAGAGTAAGGTATTTTATACCAAGGTTAGAAGCCAACTTCACAATACGTTTAACTGTATGAAGCCCCTGGTCATGTCCTGAAGTGCGTGGTAATTTTCTTGCTTGTGCCCATCTTCCATTACCGTCCATTGTAATTGCAACGTGTAATGGAAGATTTTCTTTATCGATAGACATTAGTTCTGTAAGATATCCTTTTCTTTTGAATCGTAAATCTTGTTAATTTCTTCGATATATTTATCTGTAAGTTTCTGAAGCTTGTCAGTTTCAGTCTTAAGACCATCTTCTGTTAATGTTCCATCTTTCTGCTGTTTTTTAAGATCATCATTTCCGTCGCGACGGATATTGCGGATAGCTGTACGACTGTTTTCTGCAATAGTTTTTGCCTGTTTAACAAGTTCTTTACGACGATCTGCTGTAAGAGCAGGGATAGAAATACGGATTACTTTTCCATCATTAGAAGGATTTAATCCAAGGTCTGCAACCTGAATTGCTTTTTCAATTTCAGAGATAAGAGATTTATCAAAAGGAGTGATAATAACAGAGCGAGCTTCTGGAATTGCAATTGTTGCAACCTGATTCAATGGAGATTTAGTTCCATAATAGTCAACTCTTACTTTATCAAAAATTGCTGCATTAGCACGTCCAGTTCTGATTGTATTAAATGAATCTTTCAAAGCGGAGATTGTTTTCTCCATTCTTTCTTCCATGTCTGCCATTTTTATTCCCCTATAGAATATAGATCCTCGGGACATGCCCGAGGATGACTATACGTCATTGCCAGAAAATCCAGCAATCTATTATTTATTTACCAAGAACGAAAAGTTTAGAAGTAGCAAACTTGAGAGTTGCACCAGCTTCTTTTCCTACTTCTGCCAATTTAGCAGTAACAGTTTTCTTGTCGTCTTTTACGAACATCTGGTCTTCAAAACAGATTTCTGCCAAGTGTTTGTTAATCTTACCCTGTAAGATTCCTTCCTTAACATTTTCTGGTTTTCCAGCCATTTTTTCATCCTGATCCATCTGAGCCTTGAAAATTTCTTTCTGTTCAGCAATGTATGATTCAGGAACATCTTTCTTAGATGTATAAGCAGGTGTGAAAGCTGCGATATGAAGACATGAATCTTTAGCAAATGTTTTAACAACATCAGCTGTAGATCCGTCAACAACTACAACAGCACCTGTTTTGAAGTCTGAGTGTACATAGTAAGCAGCAGAAGCAGTTGCAGGTACATCAATAACTTCAACTTTAGCTACTTTCATGTTTTCACGAATTGAAACCTTAAGAGGTTCAAGAATAGACTCATGTTCAGCTTCAACTTTTGTATAACCCTTAGAAAGAGTTACATCAAGCAATTTTTCACCAGTTGCAATAAAATCAGCATTCTTAGCAACAAAGTCTGTTTCACAAGTAAGTTCAACTACTGCAATTTTATTTCCTTCCTGACGAATGAACAAACGACCCTCAGAAGTAGCACGTTCTGAACGTTTAGCCATTGCGGCAAGACCTTTTTCTTTAAGAGATTTTTCTGCTTCTGCAATGTCACCATTACATTCTGTAAGGGCTTTTTTGCATTCCATCATACCAGCACCAGTTCTTTCACGGAGTGCTTTTACATCAGCTGCTGTAATTTCTGCCATAATTTAGTCCTTATAAATTTTATCTTCGTCTACGAGACTGTCTTTTTCATCAGCAGCAACATCTTCTTCTTTTGCTTCTGTTGGCTGGTAGTTAGAATAGTCAACGATTTCTTCGTCTTCATTCTTAACTGCTGCGTCTGTAGTTACTTCTTCATCGTCATTAAGATTTTCAAGAATCTTAAGTCCAGCTTCATTGTCTGATTCAATTACTGCGTTAGCAATGATTGAAGTGAACAAAGAAATAGCACGAATAGCATCATCGTTACCTGGAATAGGGAAGTCAATTCCTTCTGGGTTACAGTTTGTATCAACTACTGCGATGATTGGGATACCCATTCTGCGAGCTTCTGCAACTGCAAGCTGTTCTTTGTGTGTATCAATAATGAAGATTGCTCCTGGGAGTTCCTTCATTTCTTTAATACCACCAAGGTTTTTTTCGAGCTTAGCTTTTTCTTTCAAAAGAGCTGAAACTTCTTTCTTTGTAAGATTATCGAAAGTACCATCAATTTCCATCTTTTCGATTTTCTTGAGGCGCTGAAGTGATTTTTTGATTGTAGAGAAGTTTGTAAGCATACCACCAAGCCAGCGGTTGTTTACATAGTACATGCCACAGCGTTCTGCTTCTTTCTGAACAGCCTGCTGAGCCTGTTTTTTAGTTCCTACGAAGAGGATTGATTTGCCAGATGCAGTAACTTTACGTACTTCATCATAGCCGTCTTTAATTGCAGCAATTGTTTTCTGCAAATCGATAATGTGGATACCATTGCGTTCTGCGAAGATGTACTTCTTCATACGTGGATCCCAGCGTTTTACCTGATGTCCGAAGTGAACTCCAGATTCCAACAGGTTTTTCATTGTTACTACTGCCATTTTCGTAACGCTCCTTCACGGGTTAATCTTTCTGAATAACTCCAGAATTTAACCACCAAACTCTGTTTCTCGAATCTCAAATGAGACCGGAAGATAAGTAATTCAATAAGAACTACTTTATATTTCGAGTCAACGACTCTATTCAAGGACAGAATATCCTTGTTCTTTCAATATATCGTAAAGTTCATAAATAGGCAACCCAACTGCACCTGAATATGAACCATCAATTTTTGCTATAAAGCACGATGCCAGGCTTTGTATTCTATAACCACCTGCAGCACCATGCCATTCACCTGTTTCTACATACCAGTTAATTTCTTCAGAGGTCATAGGTGCAAATGTAACATTGGTTTTACATAAACGGGTAGTGGTATCATGAGTATGACCATTATACAAAACAATTGCAGTAACAACACTATGAGTTTTTCCCTGAAGCATTGTAAGATACTCAATTGCCTGTTCATGAGTTTCTGGTTTTCCTAATATTTTATCTTCAAAGATTATAAGCGTATCTGCACCTAAAACCCATGGAATTTCCTGACCTGCAGGCAATGAATGAATGACTGCAGTAACCTTTTCTCTTGCGAGTAGTTCAGGAATCTGTTCCAGGTCAATAGCTGTCGTTAAAGTTTCGTCAATATTTGGAATTATAACTCTAAAAGGAATCTTTAACATTTTTAGAATTTCTTGTCTTCTAGGTGATGATGAAGCTAAAATTATTGGTTCCATACTATTCCTTATAATAAAGATGTATAAAAAAAGCTGTCTTCTAAGACAGCTTTTTCAATAAATATATAAATTTTAAAAATTATTCACCAGTTACTTCAGTAGAGTCTTCTGATTTTTTATCTTTAGAATTATTAGATTTCTTTTTTTTGCTATCTTCATCAGAAGAAGATGATGATAAAGATTTCAAGAGCTTATAAGCCTTTGTTCTTACAGGTGTAACATAATGATAGTCTGTAGAAATACGAGCTACAGAGTCAATCATTGTTTTTTTATTTTCTGTTGAATCTGCAAGAGCCTCATAAGCATTCAATACTTCCAGTGCAAGACTGCTTGTTGGATTAAGAACCTGATTTCTTCTGTTTGCAAAAGCAATTGCTTCAACAGTTTCGTCGTTATTATTGATACCAATATCACCTAAAGATTTTACAGCAGCAGCTATAACCATTGGTTCATTATCTGCAACTGCAATAGAAATAAGTGTATTTTTTGAGTGTTCTGTAGGTACTTTTGCCATTAATAAACAAGCCTGACGTCTGATTTCTGGGAAGTTATTAGAAAGACGTCCGTTTGTTCTTGACTGATTTGTCAAACCTTCACCAGACAATTTATCAAGTGCCTGAATAACAGCATCCGATGTATTTCCATCTTCAATTGCAGATTGTAAATACTGCAAAGCAACAAGCTTATTATCATAATCATCTGAATCTGCAAGAGTAGTGATAATATCTGCATCTACATCATTTAAATACTCACTTTCAACAGATGTTTCAGTTTCTGAATTATTTTTTGATTCCTTTTTCTGAACTTGTTTTTCCTGTGCAAATGTATAAAAACAAATCAATGACAAAAAAGATGAAAGTAAAACTTTTTTAGAAAGTTTCATAAAAAATCCTCCGGCTTGGATATTAAACCATTCATTTAATTATATGGTATTAAAAGTAAAAAATCAATTGAATTAAAGGGTAGGTATGTGAACTAACCACTTATTGTTTACTTTAACAAATTGATAATACACAATTAAAGAACCATCACTTTTAACATCGACAGCTTTTATATTTGTTTTAGAAATATATCTAATTTCTTTTACTTCACTACGCTTTCTTGAAGGAATAAATACATATTTAAAGTAATCACCAATTCCGTTTAATGTAATAGTCTTGTTAGGAAGCTTTTTCTGAGCTTTTCGGATATTAGCAGGACTTGAATAATATTTAATTGAATCAGGTGCGATGTACTTCAACCATGCATTTACATCTTCCTTCTGCATGATTTCCTGCATATCTGCAATAATACGAAGAATCTCTGTTTTATCGTCATTGAATTCTTCCTTTGTTACAGTCTCAGTTGAAGAAAGATTGTTTGTAGAACGAATATATTCTTCATCGTCTTCATCTTCATCAATTGTGATTACATCATCTACATCCATTACTTCATCGTCATTTGTAATATCAACAGTTTCTGAAACAGATAAAACTTCTTCTTCTACCTGAACTTTAGGAGTAGAACCACAAGAAATAAAACTAATAATAAGAAAAGCAAAAATAAAAGTATTAATAATCTTTTTCATAGAATGAGATTTTACATCTATTGCTCGTTTTCGTCAAATGAGATAATTTATCTACTATGGTAAAAGCGGTATTTGCAGGATCCTTTGATCCACCAACAAACGGTCATCTTGATATTATAAACAGAGCTTCTAAACTTTTTGATAAAGTTGATGTTGTTATTTCAGTTAATCCAGATAAAAAGTATATGTTTACTGAAATTGAAAGACTGGAAATGATGGAAGAATTGATTAAGGATTTTTCAAATGTAACTGTTCATGCTTATCAGGGCCTCATAGTAAATTATGCAAAAAAAGAAAATGCTAAGGTTCTGGTCAGAGGGGTAAGGTCAGCAAATGATTTCAGCTATGAATTTGAACTAGCTTTGATGAATCAGAATCTTAATCCTGATATTGAAACTGTCTTCTTACAATCCAAAGAAAAATATACAATTGTAAAATCATCCTCAATAAAGGAACTTGCGAAATTTGGTGGTGACATTTCCAGAATGGTTCCTGAAATTGTTGCTGAAAAACTTAAAGAAAAATATAAATAATCAAAATGACAAAATTTGATTTTTTGTTTGACAAAGTTCTTAAATTTGTTATAATGGATTGACACTCTGATTGGAACTGTTGTAATATATAACTCAGTTTATCAGATTAAAGTGAGGTTATATATATGGCAGTACCAAGAAGTAAAACATCTAAGGCCGTTACAAAGAGACGCCAGAGCATTAATATGAAGTTGACTGCTCCTCAGTTGGTAGAATGTAACAACTGTGGAAACTTAGTTCAGTCACATCATGTATGCCCAAAATGCGGATTCTATCGCGGACGTCAGGTAATTACACCTGAAACAAAAGCATAATTCTTAGGAGTAAAAGAATGGACGAATTGTTTGAAAAAATCCAGAAGCTTATCGCTGAAAAATTGGAAATCGAAGAAAGCAAGATCACTTTGGATTCATCTTTCAGAAATGATCTTGGAGCAGATAGCCTTGATACATATGAATTAGTATATGCTATCGAAGAAGAACTTGGTGTTAGCATCCCTGATGAAAAAGCTAATGAATTTGAAACAGTTCGTGATGCTTACGATTTTATCAAAGCTAATAAATAGTTAGTTCTAACACTAGTTTAAGAAGCACAAGTTTGTATACTTGTGCTTTTATTTTTTTTAAAGTATTTTACTATCAATGACAAAAGAATATCAGTTATCAGCAGATCGAAAAAATTCTCTAATAAAATTCTGTAAAAGAGTTGATATAAAATTCAAGAATATAAATCTTCTTGAATTAGCTTTTCATCATCGTTCGATAACAAATGAATTTAAACATATTCTTAATAATGAACGTCTTGAATTTTTAGGTGATTCTGTATTAGGAATGGTAACTGCTTCCTATCTTTATAATAATCTTGAAAATCCTGAAGGGGATTTAGCAAAAATAAAATCCGCAGTTGTTTCTGAAAAAGCATTAGCACCAATTGCAATTGAACTTGGAATAGATAAATTGCTGGTTTTAGGCCATGGTGAGGAATTAAGTGGTGGAAGGACAAAACCTGCAATTCTTGCTGACTGTATGGAAGCAATTATTGGAGCTTATTACCTTGATAATGGATATAAAGCTGCAGAAAAATATGTACTATCCTTCATTATTCCTGAAATAAATAAAGTTATAACCTTTGGAATGAAAGACTATAAAACTGAACTTCAGGAAAGATTCCAAAAATCTAAAAAAGAATGTCCAAGATATGAATTAATTTCTAAAACAGGGCCTGAACATTCTCAAATTTTTAATGTTGTTGTTCATCTAGGTGACTCAGTTTTTGGTCCCGCAAAAGGTAAATCAAAAAAAGAAGCAGAACAGTTGGCCGCAAAAATGGCATTAGATAATTACAAGTTCTAAATATTATATATCTCTTCAACTCTCATATAATTTCTGTTATAATCTAAGGATGAAGAAAAAAAATTTTTTATTTACTTTAACAATTAAAATTGTTGTTATTATTGTATTTTCACTTTTTTGGTTTTTTAATATTTTCCAGAAATTAGATTATCGACTTTATGATGCAATGTTTCATCTACGTAAAGAACCCCAATGTAATGAAAACGTAATGATTCTTAAAATTGATGATCCATCTATCATTGAACTTGGTGAATGGCCTTGGAGTAGAGATATTATGGGTGATGCTCTGCTTCGTATGAAGGAACTTGGTGCATACAATGCAATTTTCGATATTGAATATATTTCCCCTTCAAAAAATGGAATTGCGCCTTCTGCAGAATTAAAGATTTCAGACAAAATTAATTATACACATGATAATTTAAATGAACTTCTTAATGAATTATCTTCTGCCTTAGAAGCTGGTTATTTTTCAACATCAGAAATTCCTGATGTAATCCAAAGTCTGCAGGATGAAAATATTTCTCTCAATTTTCAGGATTTACATTCTTTTATTGAAAACAATATGTCAAGAGACAATGATGAATATTTTGCACAGGCATTACAGTTTTTTGGAAAATCTTATTTAACTATAAATCATCAGGATTTAGGTTTTGAAACCTCTAAAGAAGATTTGGATTATGTAATCAATAGATTTTTAATAGATAAAATTGATGATCCAAAATATCTTGTAAATATTGGCAATGATACAACAATGGCTGATTCAGAAGAACCTATAGGATTTGTACCGGCTTTACATAAGTTGATGACCCGAGCTTATGGTGCTAATTTTACAAACTCTGTCGTAGATAATGATGGTGTACGTAGACGTATGGAATTATTGTACAGTTATAACAATCGTTACTTACCACAGCTTTCTTTTGGACCATTCCTTGAAATTGTAGGCTCAAGAGATATTGTTCGACAAAAAGATGAATTAATAATTAAGAATGCAAAGAATCCTATGACAGGAAATATTGAAGATATTGTAATTCCTCTTGATACAAACGGTCGTATTTTAATCAACTGGAGACATGGTTCCTGTGATGAATCGTTTAAAAATGATTCTATTATTAATTTAATACGCCTGGATTTTATGGAACAGGGAATTATTTATTCATTGAGCAATATCGAAGGAAGTCAATTAATTACCGATGATGGTTATGAAATGGAATATATTACAGAAGCAAGAAATCTTTTGGATTTGTATAATGAAATTTCTAACTATAAAGAATATCTTTTATCAAAATGTACAGGTTATGATTCAAATGGAAATGTTTTAGATGGGATTTCTGATGAAGAATATGATGAATACTTTGCTGCACGAGCTTCTTTTTATGACAACATAAAATCCTATTTGAGCCAAAATTATATTGATTCTGTAAATGTTAGACTTGATGAACTTTCTGGTATTGAAAATTCAGAAGTTATTGATTTGTTTAGAAGTCATATTTTAGAAGATTTCGATGCATTACAGATTGATTATAATACCTATACAAATTACATGACAGAAATGAAAGAAATTTATAATGGAGCATATTGTATAATTGGTCAAACTGCCACATCAACAACTGATAATGGAGCTACACCTTTCCAGAAAAAATTCATGAACGTTGGTATTCACGCAAATATACTTAATACTTTATTGACACAGAATTTTATTTTTAACATTAGATGGTACTATGGTTTTGGTTTGGCTATTATTCTATCTTTATTAATGTTGTTTTTCATCAAATACTCAAATACTACACAAAATATAATATCATTTATCTTATATCTGTTTTACTGTTTATTTTTTGCTGCATTATTTGTTTTTTCAAAATATTATATTCAATTTATTGGTACTATATTATTTCTTCTTGTTGATTATATTAGTTGTGTTGCATACAGATTCTATCAAAGTGTAAAAGAAAAAAGATTTATTACACAGATTGCAGCATCATTTGCAAATAAAGATACAGTAGAAGAGTTGCGAAAAAATCCTGATGCATTTAAAACTGAAGGTCAAAAGAAATGTATTACTGCATTATTCTCAGATATTCAGAAATTTTCTACTTTAAGTGAAAGTATTGGTAAACGATATGGAGATGAAGGTCCAAATAAATTAATTGAAATCTTGAATGAATATTTGGGCCAGATGTCAAATGAAATCCTGAAAAATAACGGTAATATTGATAAATATGAAGGTGATGCCATTATTTCTATGTTTGGAGCACCTGATCCAATGAATTCACACTCAAAAGAAGAGTGGGCTTTCAGATGTCTTGATTCAGCAATAAATATGAAAAAAGTAGAAGTAATCTTCAATCAAGAACATGAAGATTTATTTAAACCTATTGAAATAACAAACAGTAGCGGAAATGTTGAATTAATTAAACTGAATCCATTACAGACACGTATTGGAGTAAACTCAGGAGATGCATTCGTTGGGCTTATGGGTAGTAAGACCGATTCATTCAGTAAGTTAAATTATACAATGATAGGTGATACAGTAAACTTAGCAAGTCGTCTTGAAGGTGTTAATAAAGCATATAATTCATGGATTATGTGTTCAGATTCTACATGGAATATGGCAAATTCAGGTGTTCATAAAGATGAAATTGCTGTAAGAAAACTTGATAGAGTTAGAGTAGTTGGACGTTCTACTCCAGTTCAACTTTATAATGTAATCGGTTATATGAAAGAGCTTTCTAGCTCAGCAAGAGAGCAGCTGGAAATATTTAATACTGCTTTAGATAAATATTTGCAGAAGGACTTCGCTAATGCAGGAAAACTGTTTATTCAAGCAAATTCAATTGGAGATGGGGATCCAACTTCCTTAGTTTTTGCTGAACGTTGTAAGAACTTTATACAGAATGGTGTTCCAGAAAACTGGGATGGAGTAATTAATATGACTTCAAAATAATCTTAATACTCGTAAAACACCACAAAGCAAAAAAAAGCCTTAAAATGATATGAAGTTTAAGTTCATACATTTTAAGGCTTTTTTCTGCTTAAATTAAATTATATAAGCATTATAATAATCTTTGATGCAAGTACAATTGAAACCAAAGCAAATGGGTAAGTTGCAGCGTAAGCAGCAGAAACTTCATCAGTACCAGCTGTAGCAATCAAAGTTCCAAGAGCTGGAGTAGAAGTCATACCACCAGTAATAGAACCAAGATTATTCAAAATACTAAGTTTGAATACATATCTAGCAATAATATAACCAACAATCATAGGAACAGTTGTCATTACAGCACCATAGATGAAGTAAGTCCATCTGAACTTAGAAATGAAGTTTACACCGCCAGGAACACCAGCACCAATCAAGAAAAGTACGAGTCCCAATTCACGCATAAAATTCAATGTCTGTTTAGTAATACGACAGTCAATTTTTCCAAGATGAGCAAAGTGTCCTACAAGAAGACCACCAATCAAACATCCACCAGAATTGCCAAGTGAGAAGTTAATTCCAGGAATCTTTATAGCTCCAATTACACAACCAAGAGCAACTGCAAGGAAGAATGGGAAGAATCCAAATGGATCCATCTGTGTAAGTTTTCCTTTTGGTTCAGGAATCTGAATCTGATTTGCAGCCTGGAAATGAGCAACTTCATCAGCCATATTGACCTTAAGAATTTTTGGAAGAATCTGAACAAAGAGTACTACACCAAGAACACCGAATGTATAGGCGATACCATAACCAGCAGTTACATCGGCTTCCAAAGTAGAAACCTGACCTGCAGCTTTTGCAATTGCATCAAGCTCAACAGCAACTTCTTTACCAGCACTAAATCCAGGAGTTGAAGTAAGACCTCCAGTTAAAAGTCCCACAGCCATTGAAGAAGAACAGTTTGGATCAAAAATAGCAAATAATGCAGCTGTAACACCACCAATAATAATAATTACAAAACCAAGCACAATGTAAGCAAGTGTACTTTTATTGAAAGAGCGGAAGAACTTTGGACCAGCTATCAAACCAACAGCTGTAACAAACAATGCAGTACCAATATTTGATACAATACCAAAATTGCTTTTAATCTTATCTGACCAAAGTGTAATTGTTTTTACACCTGCAAAATCAAATGATGGGATAAAGTTAATTACAACACCCCAAATTAAAGCTACAAGTAAAACGCCTGCAGTTCCAAGTTCGATTCCCTTTACTTTGATTCCACCAACAAGGTAACCGATTGCACCGATTGCAAATACGATAAAAATAAATGACAGGATTGATGATACAAACCCAGCTAAATAAGCAGTCATTTTTTTAACCTCTTATATTTATTTAAGTTTCTTATGTTTTATTATATTACTTCGTAAAGTCTTAAGCAATAAGTCTAAAATTTAAAAAAAAGAGCGTCCCATTTTGAGACGCTCTCTAAGATGCTGAAACAGGTTCAGCATGACTTATTAATTAGTAGCAATTATATTTGCTTGCTCCAGGAATTGCTTTTTCAAATTCCTTGTTTCCATGGTGATAAGTTGGCAATACTTTTGGAGAAACAACATCACCTGTGATTCCTGCAGCTGCTCTTTCTTTTTCGAATGCAGTTACATGATCAAGGTTCATTTTGTCTGCCAATTTAATGTCTTTGAACATTTTACCAGCTTCAATACCAGCTTCACGACCAAATACAACTACATCCAAGAGTGAGTTACCCATAAGACGGTTTGTTCCGTGAACACCACCAGAAGCTTCACCAGCAACCAAAAGGTTAGGAATGTTTGTATGACATGTAGAGTTGATTTCAACACCACCGTTCTGGTAATGGAGTGTTGGGTAAACCAAGATTGGTTCCTTACGAATATCAATACCATATTTGATGAACATTTTATACATAGCTGGAATTGATTTAAGGATTGTTCCTTCTCCGTGAATCATTTCGATCATTGGAGTAT
>JAEDFX010000194.1 GCA_016297805.1 Treponema sp.
AGTTTTATCCCTTTACAGCACCAGCAATAACACCTTTAATAATGTATTTCTGGGAACTGATGTAGAATGCAATAATCGGGATAATTGATACTACCAGCATTGCCATAAATCCACCATAGTCCGTAGAACCATATGCACCCTGCATTGCCAGCTGAATTGCCACAGGAACTGTTTTATGATCTGAGCCAAGAATCAGATAAGGAAGAAGATAGTCATTCCAAATCCACATAGCCTGTAAGATTGCAACAGTAATTGCAGTTGGTTTTAACATTGGGAATACAACAAGGAAGTAAGTCTGGAGCGGGTTACATCCATCGATTGTGGCAGCTTCTTCTACTTCAAGCGGAATGCTTTTTACAAATCCACAGAACATGAATACTGCGAGACCGGCACCAAATCCTAAGTAAACCAATACAATGCCAAAAATGTTATCAAAATATACACTTGTTACTACAAATGTAAGAGTATACATAACCATTTGGAAAGGTACAATCATACTGAACACAAAAACGTAATATAAAGCTTTTGTAAATTTATCTTTTACACGAACAATGTACCATGCTGTCATTGAAGTACAAAGAATAATTACACCAACACCCATTACGCTTATCCATACGGAACGAAGGAAAGCCTTGAAAAATCCGGATGTAGTTAATCCATTTATGTAGTTTTCTAGACCTACAAACATATCTCCTAATGGCAATGCAAAAGGAACTGTAGAAACATACAATCTTGACTTAAAGGAGTTCATAAGAACAAGCAAGATTGGGAAAATAAAGATTATTGTGAGTACAATCAGAACAAATGTTCTAATATAAGAACTTACTTTGTAACTAGTATCTTTTTCTACCATTATTGTTCAATCTCCTTTGAGTTTGTAAGTTTAAGCTGTAAGAAAGCAATTACTGCAACAATAATGAAGAAGATAACTGCTTTAGCCTGAGCTACACCATGCCAGCTGGCATTTCTGTTATAGAAAGTCTGATAAATATTCAATGCAAGCATTTCAGTTGTTTTTTCAGGGGCACCTGCTGTAAGAGCCAGGTTCTGGTCGAACATCTTAAATGAGTTAGATAATGTCAGGAACATACAGATTGTAATTGAAGGCATTACCATAGGTATTTTAATTGTAAATAAAGTTCTTAATGGAGAAGATCCATCAATTTCAGCAGCTTCAAGAACATCTGTAGGAATGTTCTGCAGTCCGGCAATATAAATTACCATCATATACCCAATCAACTGCCAGTTAGTAAGAATAACCAAACCAAAAAAACCGTATTGGGTTTTGAACGAAATATCTTCACCAAAATAATGTAAAAGAACACCATTAATCAGAAGATTCCAAATATAACCAAGTACAATTCCACCAATTAAGTTTGGCATAAAAAATACGGAACGGAAAAAATTAGTTCCCTTAATTCCTTTTGTAAGCAATAAAGCAAGAGCAAAAGCAAAAACATTTACAGTTACAATAGAAACAATTGTAAAAAGTGAGGTAAATCCTAAAGCATGAACAAACTCGTTGTCTGCAGTAAACGCTTTAATATAGTTTTTAAAACCTACAAAATCAGTAATATCTGTTACTGTTGTAAATTTTGTGAATGATAAGCCAATACCCATTAAGAATGGAACTGCAAAGAACATGAAGAAACAAAGTAATGTTGGCAGTACGAATACTGGAAAATACTTTCTTATTGGATTGTGATCCTTTTTCATACTTTTCCTCCAGAAAAGTTAGTGGAATCAGACAGGCCTGATAGGAAAAGTCTGTCTGATTTTCAATATTTAATGAATCTTTATAAAAGATTACATATCAGATTCATTTGCCCAATCTTTAACTACACTAGCTTTTACTTCAGCCCAGTCTTTTGAGCCCTGTGCATAGCGAAGCAAAGAAGCGCCGAAGTTGTCTTTGAATGTCTGTGATGGGAACAATGTGAAGTTCCAAGCTACAGATGTAATTCCAGGTTTAGACATCCAGTTGTTGATTTCTACAGCCAATGGATCAGTTGGTCTTTCGTTTGCTTCAAATGTATCAAATGGAGCAATGAAACCAAGTTTGTTTGTTACATAATCTTTACCTGTTTTAGAAGAGTACAACCAGTAGATAAAGTCTGCTGTTGCCTGCTGATCTTCTTTAGAAGCTTTTTTGTTGATACAGTAGAAGTTTTCTGTACCAATACAAAGTCCCTGTGCTTCTTCACCAGCTACACCTGTGTAGATTGGGAGATATTTTACATTTTCAGCCTTTACCTTGTTTCCAGAAACGCCTGAAATCTGTCCCCAAGCCCAGTTTCCGTTCTGTACCATTGCACATTCTTCAAGAGCGAATTCAGCCATTGAGTTATCTACAGTTTTAACTCCTACATTTTTAGCAGGAATTACAGAATCATTCAAATAAAGATCAAAAATGTTTTTGAATTCTTTGTCGTACTGGAAACTGATTTTCTTTGTTGCATCAGAAGCCAAGTCAACCTTGTTGTTCTTGAATTCGTAGTAAACTGGAAGGTTAGCCAGGTGTGTCTGCCATCTCCAGTCTTCACCAGCCTTCAAAGATGTAGAAGCGAATACACCCTTAATTCCAAGCACTGCAGCATTTTTCTGCATATCATCTGCAACTTCTTTAAGAGCAGCAAAATTCTTTACTTCATCCATACTCTTGTATTTTGTTGCTTTGTTAGGAAGGGCAAAGTAAGCGTCTGTGATTTTTGCGTTATAAATAATTCCGTAACCTTCTACTACATAAGGAATACCAACAACCTGCTTTCCAGCTGTTACAGCTAATGATTTGTCTGAAAGGTGTTTGTAAAGCTCTGTTCCAGAAAGATCAGCACAATAGTTTTTCCAGTTTGCATAACCACGAGGTCCATTAATCTGGAACAATGTTGGAGCCTGTTTTGTAGCCATTTTTGA
>JAEDFX010000195.1 GCA_016297805.1 Treponema sp.
GGAGTAATAAGGGCTGAAATCACACCGCCGTGGCATACAATGACAATGTTCTTTTATGTCTTTAAGCCATTCAGCCAATGCGGCAGCCTGAGTTTTCCCAAGTTCAGTAATAGAATCATTTTCATAGTCAGGCAGTGCGTGTCTTATCAAATATAAATTCATATTTTCAATATAGCACAAAAATCAGGATAAAAGAGATCAGTCAGATTACCAGGCAGTGACTTATCCTTACTGTCCGCCAACAATAAGACCCACATTGCCATACAATGTGATTCTGAGAATTCCTACAAGCACAAGATGCAATGGATAGTACAGATAGAAGAACCACTTCATGCCCTTCCATTTACCGCGCTGTCCGTTGTAGTTTGCCATAAAAGGCCAGACAATAATAACTCCAAGCTGAACAAAAGCATACACTTTATCGATGCAGAAAAACCAGACGATGGAGTACATAAAGACACAGCACATCATTGCTATAATCTGCCTCTTAAGATTTCCGTAAAATCTGTTGATGTAAGCAATGGCAAGAACAGCGATGCAGCTCCAGTCGGAAGGAAAGGTAATTGCACAGACAGCAAAGGTAATTATGACTTTCAGAAATGAAGGGAATTTGCAGCGTTCATTATCATGGATGAACAAAAGCACGACAGCCCATGCAAGACTCCACATGACGCTTGTCTGATTAAAGAATCCTGTCTTAAAAGGAGCAAAAGGAATTCCAAAGGCAAAATTATAGGCAAAATGTGAAATGATTGCAAAAATAAAAAGACGAGAAGCATACTTCTTTACATCGTGTGTATGATGATATCCTTCAGCAACCATGAACCACATGATAGGTGCTGTCAGACGTCCGATCATATGGAGGAGGATTATCCACCACTCATAATGATAGTTCGGAATCTGAGGCCATAAAGCGCAGGTGACATGATCAATGGTCATTGCGATTATGGCAAAGAGTTTTAGCTGATTTCCATTAAAACCTGAAAAGTTTTTCTTGTTTTCAATTTCATTCATATCTATTCATTCCTTATTGAAAGAAAATTCGTGTATCTTGATATAGACATAGTAAAACAAAAAACTGATATCAGTAATAACTAAAAATGTAAGATGCAGATAATAGGAGGTAAGATGCATCTGGTTTTTCTTTGTGACATCATCATGCGACCTGGGAAAAAGAGGCATGTTGTGTTGAAATATTTTATATGGGGATATATAAGGTTTTCGTGTTGCTTCAATCCGTAAGCATAATCATGTTTTTTTTACAACCATATATCTCTTCCCAGCGTGGAAGCAAAAAACATATTCAAATCTTTTTCTCTTTTGATTTTGACCTGTGCCATTATATCCATGGCAGGATCTATTGTTTTCCTCTCAGGAAATTCAAGAGGATACGATACGACGGCATTTTCTTACATGATCTGCACTTTCATAATGATGATTGCTGTGATTAAATACGATTTGCTTGAGGTTCTTGTGGCGGTCAATGATTATGTCACGGACAACATATACGCAGGTCTTATTGCTGTCAGTAATGACGGCCAGATAATCTACAGAAATGATCCAGCGGTGAAAATATGCCATTCCATTACTGAAGAATACCAGCATGCTGAAAAAATAGAGCGCATGGCTTTAGCGGATGCCATGACAGAATTTGGAAACCGCCGCTCCTACGAAATCAAGATTACGGAACTCCAGGAGTATGGAATTCCTGATGAAACAGTTTACATTTCCTTTGGGGCAGTTTCAAAAATAGAATATGCCGATATGACAATCCTTGAGCTTGCAAAAATTGCAGACATGCGAATGTATGAAGCAATATGAAATATCCTTTGTTCTTTGCTTCAATTGAAAGATCAAGATTTCTTCTTGTTGATAAAACTGTTTCAAATGTAAAACCTTCTGGATATTCAAAATAAACTCTTTTTGTCTGAACATCATATTTTGGGATTTTTGCAGATGAAAACAAGTGATAAGGAAATAAAAAAGGATTCCCAGCTTTCACTGAGAATCCTGTAGTAGGTGGGCCATACGAGCAAGCTCGTTTGGCTATAGGAAATCTATAAAAAAAAATCCAGCATTCGCTGGATTTTATTGGGCCATACGTCGCCTTGCGCCGTTTGGCCTTAAGGAAGTGATATACGTAACATTTCTCACTTCGTTACGAAATGTTTGGGCCATCTTGGATTTGAACCAAGGACCAAGGGATTATGAGTCCCCTGCTCTAACCGCTGAGCTAATGGCCCGAAACGCGCTGCTTATGATAACATTTTTAAGGAATATTGGTCAAGGTTGATTCCATCATGCTATATTTCATGCTTCGTATTTGGTTCAGCTACCATCAACAATCCTTCTTCTGCATTTAATTCATATTCAAAAGAATTTTTACTTACATCACTAATGTCAATAATATTATCAGTCCACATTTCACACTGCCTGATTACTGTTTTCAAAGCATCTTCCTGACCTTCTGGCGGATATTTATATTTTTTCAAAAGCTTTTTTACAATCATACGCATCTTTGCACGAGCTGATTCTTTTTTCTGCCAGTCGATTGTTTTATTCTTTCGAAGAGTTTCTGTAAGTTCTTTTGTAAGGGCAATTAAATCTTCATTTGAATAGAAATCTTTAACAGCTTCCGGTTTAGTAAGAGCATCGTAGAATGCAAGTTCTTCATCTGTAAGGCCGAGTTTGTTTCCTTCTTCGTTTGCATGAAGCATTTCTTTTGCAAGCTTTAAAAGTTCCTGAATTACTTCTTCGTTTGTAAGCATTCCGTTCAAGTAACGGTTTAGTGTTTGCTGGATGAGTTCGCTGAAGCTTTGAGATTTTACAAGGTTTGTGCGTTTGTAAACTTTTACCTGTTCTTCAATCAACTTCTTGAGCATTTCTACGGCGAGGTTCTTTTCTTT
>JAEDFX010000196.1 GCA_016297805.1 Treponema sp.
TAATTAAAGAAAATGCCTTATGAATATTAACGTATAAATATTCATAAGGCTTGTAGCGTTGCTCGGTTAAATTCCAATTGACGCTGCAACTACATATTGTTTTTCATAAATATTCTTTGCTTGAACGCTCTAACCTTTGCGCCATAGCGACTTGACATTATTAGTCCAACAAACAACATTCCTAGCATACACTGCAAAGTAACCGGTATAGAAATTTTACATAGAGAAATTGTTATATCTCAACTCTTTTAAGTGTTGCACTCACATCCGGATCAATTCCATCATCCATATACAGCAAAATAGGAATTTCATCACTATAAACGCTTAAAAAGCACTGAAACATCATCTTTACTAAGTCCGCATTTTCCATAGAATATCTTATTAGGTTCGATTGACATCAACTGAACAACAGAGATTCCCTTTTTTTGTAAAATATCCTCTAAAGCTTTAATTAAGTTTTTGCCAATACATTTTCAAATGATATTTTACTGTGTATAAATTTCAAATCTGTCTACCAAAAATCCTACTCTTCATCAGGTTTCTGGCCATCATGAGCAAGCCATTTACATTCTGTGATTTCCATATTTGTGAATGTAGCCTTAAAAGATGAATCTTCAGGACTGCAGGCGTAAATACCAAACTGTATTTCGTCAGTTGCTTTGTACATGTGACAGATTCGCATCTGTTTGAATTTGATTCCGTCTTCCGAACATTCGATGCAGTAATCATCTTCACGGCGACTGAACCGATACCACATTGATTTAATATCTGCAGGAATTTCTGTTGTTGCCCAGTCTGAATAACCATTGTTTGTTGCGACACTTCCAAGATGCTGAAACTCATCGTTTTCAAATTCAATGGAACCTTTAAGCCAGTTTTCGCTGTCCAGGTACATAACAACACCGCACTGATCAAAACGCTGTTTGCTTTCAAACTCAGTTTTTACGATGAATGAAAAATACTTTTCCGAAGTCTTCATCTGAAGAACAGGTGCATTGTCATTTCTAAAGTGATAATAAGTTCTCTGCCACAGGTCAGTATGAGGTGCAGTGATGATTTCAATTTTGTCATCGGTGATGGAATAATCCTTAGGCTCACGAGTCCAGTTCCATTTATTTGATTCAATTTTCATATTTCTTCCTATTTCAGACTCAGAATAATATCTGTTTTGCCCTTCCCTGCTGCAAGGAAAGTTTTAATCTCTTTTACATCGGTAATATCAAGTTTTCCAATCATTGTGTAACTCCAGCCGTTGTTGTCATAGAAAAAGCTGATTGAATTTCCCTGATAAAGAACGATGTCGCCCGGAACAGTATCAATCTGGGAATTGTCAGTTGGAAGTCTAGTTCCGAAAGTCCCGACTTTTTCAAATCCATCGTAGTCATCAGTTTTTACAGTTACATTGCCTTTTGAAAGCAGTTCAAGAAGAGCCTTAGTTGCAACATTATCAACCAGAGTTGCTGTCTTTGTTACGCCATTTACAGTTACGTTTATTGTTGTTCCCATAGTTTTTTCACCTGTAGTTTTTGATGATTGAGCACATGCTGAAAAAGTCAGAAAACACAGTGCCAGGATTGTAATGATGGATTTTTTCATATTACTTACCTACCTTAAATCACTTTATTCAAGTTCTGTAATTTTTTTACATCCTCAGCATCATTTACTATATGCATTTTCTTATGACAGTTTGGACAGAGTGCAGCTGTATTTTCTAGTACATCAGCTCCACCCTCACTTAACCAAATAATATGATGACTTTCTAAATATGGATTTCCATTTTTATCCGTAAATGGAGCAGGATTTCCACATAACTGGCAAATTCCATTTGCACGTCTTTTTGAAGCTTCTGCTACATAAGTATTTCTTACATAATTAGCTGCTTTTGTAATTCTTTCCTTAGGTTTTGCAGTTCCATATTGTTTTGCTTTTTCAAATAATTCTTCATCAGAAAGACTTCGAGCTTCATTCTCGGTTCTTTCCTTTAATTCTTCTTCATCATACCCAGTAAAAGACCAGTGATTTTGAGGAATATCTGACGGTATAGAGCCATCAAATCTTTGAGCGGCTCTATCTTCATTTTCACATTGTTCAATATATTTAAGAGCTATATCTGGAATTGTCATTAATCTACGAATAACAGGTATTCCAGCATCCTGTAAGCCTTTCATAGTTGGATTAACATCTTCAATACGTCCTAAAAACTTTAAAGTCATGTAACAACTCTTGTTTTCAAATGGTGTACTGTCTCTGTAACAATCCAAATCTTTTTTATTTGCCGATTTTTTATTAACTGCAATTACAACAGCCTTAAAGCGGACTATCTGCTGAGGTCTTGTCTCATAAATATAAACAATATCATTTATAGCAACATTCTTATCTGTCTGATGCCAATCAATTGTATGATACTCAAGATATGCTTTTTCTATATCGTAATTGTCTTCATTTGAAGGTAAAAGCCAATATGTAACAGAATTTACATTCTTTTTTATCTTTCTGAAACTAATCTGAGTTCCAAGTTTATTATTGAAAGACTCATAACCATTATCTAGCCAAGATTTGCATATTCCATGAGTAGTTGTGTCATTAGACAAGTATGCAGGATGAGAATAGGCAGATTCCTTTAATTTAAATCCAAGTATCATTTCAATTTGTGAATAAGACAGAGTAATCTCATCATCAGTACAAGCTGCAAAATAGTCGCTTAAATTCTGAAATTTACCACTCATAATTCCCCCTTAGAATATCTTCTCTCTTATTATAGAAATTGAAGTTTCAACTTTTCATTTTGGATCACTATTTCTTCCCTGTCACAAATCGAGTTATATACTCTCGTACAAGCGAGTTTACCTTCCAACCTGGATATTCCATTTTGTCTCTCTGAAAGAAATATGCTTTTGCTT
>JAEDFX010000065.1 GCA_016297805.1 Treponema sp.
AATATTACAAAATGTTTAAATCTTGCTAAAGACACATATTTAGGTTAAAATGGAAAAACTATGAGAGTCGTTGAATTAAACAACATAGAGAGAGAAGAAGGACAGATTTTTTATTTAAGAAAGTACGCATGTGATGCTGTCCTTGAATTCCCAACAAGTCAAGAAACAACTCATATTCTTTTTAGTATTGAAACAAGTCCTTTTGGACAGAAAACAATTGAATTAACATTTACACAGCCAATTAATTATCCGCTTATTCCTGTAAAAAAAGCATTGATGGAATATATCTTTACGGAAGAATTAGAAGGCAGATTACCTTGTTAAAATTTATTACTCATACTCCAGAAGAAACTATTGAACTTGGAAAAAAAATTGGTTCTAAGTTAAAGAAAGGTGATGTTATTGCTATGCAGGGAACTTTAGCTGCTGGTAAAACAACAATCACCAAAGGAATTGCACAGGCTCTTGGTATTTCAGATACAATTACAAGCCCTACTTTCTGTTTAATAAGTGAATATTATGGAAAGATGCCTTTGTATCACATGGATGTATACCGTCTTGAAGGTGGCGAAGATTTCGTTAATCTTGGTACAGATGATATGATTTATGGTGACGGTGTAAGCATCATCGAATGGTCTGAAAAAATTATGGATGAACTACCAAAACGTACTATAATTTTAAAAATCACACCAAATGAAGATGGTTCAAGATTGATTGAAATTACTAACTGGGATGTTGTTCTTCAGTAATCTGTAAGGAATTATATAAATGAATATTCTTGTAATTGATTGTGCCGTAACACGTTTAAGTATTGCTGTAAAAACTGACGATAAATTTATTTCACATACCTATGATATTGGTATGAGGCAGTCGGAAATTCTCGTTCCAGTAATTGATGAATTGTTAGGCAAAGCTGGAATTACATCAAAAGAATTGAACTATTCCGCATTAACAATAGGACCAGGAAGCTTTACAGGTCTGCGACTTGGAATTTCTGCATTAAAAGCGATTGAATTAGCCTATAACGTTCCTGTATACGGAATTTCTTCTTTAGTAGCATATTCATATTCATTTGAAAATTTCTGTCTTCCTGTTCTTGCAGGTATTGATGCAAATAAAGATAAATTCTATGCCCGTATAAATGACGGCACTAACACCATTCTGGAAGATGGAGATTATGAGGTTTCTGAAATATCAGCTGAAGTTTCTGCTTTTGAAAAAATTATAGTTTGTGGACCTAACGCAGAAAAACTCGCTTTATCTCTTAAGGATGCAGGCTGTAAAACAGAATTAATTGTACAGAAAGCAAATGCCCTTACTACAGAAGCACTTATTAAAATTACAGAAGAAATGATTGAGAAAGGCGAAAAACCTCTTCAGGACTACGATGGCCCTGTATATTTACGTGCAAGCGAAGCAGAACTGGCATTAAATAAAAAAAGTGAATAGTTGATTCTATTCACTTTTCTATATCTATTTTATTTTTTCAACAGCTTACTTAGAACACTGATTGCTTTAGCATCTCCAGAAGTATCAGCAACTGCGGCTTTATTTTCATTCTGAATTGCATCAAAAACTTCCTGACGGAATACTTTTACATTTTTTGGTGCTTCTACCCCAATCTTTACCTGATCTCCATGTACATCAATCAAAGTAATTGTAATATCATCACCTATTTTAATTTTTTCATCTATTTTTCGGGAAAGAATAAGCATTAGCAGCCTCCTTTCGCGTTCATTGCATCAAGAATATTTACTTTAGTAGACCATCGATTATCACTTAAAATTGCCTGGAAACATTTATGATTTTTTTTATTGATTACAAGTGGCCCCTGAAAGTTTGCTGTAATCGCACTTCCATCATGTGGCACTGTAACGATTGTCATAATAATAATATCTTCAGGCTTTTCTATACCGATTTTTGCCAGAGTATCATCATCAATATCAGTTTCATATTCTGAACAAATTAAAAATGGATCTATAATTAAAAACGCAAGATTTGGATCTTCACAGGACTGTAACCATATAAACGGCTCATAATCTGAATCAACAAGAGCGAACTTTGTGTATTTTTCAAATCCAAACAATCCTTCTGGAATAGTCAACAATCTATCTTCAGTTATTTCTATTTTTCCCCGGGCTTTAGTTACAATTTCCATAATAAATCCTCATTAACGCATGTAGTTCAACAAAGTAGAATTATACATTTTTCCAGCCTGACTCAATGTAGCCTGGTTTGTATAATCAAGCATTTTCATATCTGTAATTGCTTTTGTAAAATCCAAGTCACCTTCACGGCTTACCATCTGAGTAACATCAAGAGCCAGTTTTGATGAACGAGTTGCATTTAACTGAGCTCTTTCATATTCAGAGCCTGATTTGGCAATACGTGTTACAAGACTGTCAATTCCCTGATCAAGGCTACCAAGAACACGACCACCAATACTTTCCCTATCACCAGATAAAAGAGCATTTCTTAAAGCGATTACAGTATCAAACATACTGCCACCACTTACACGTGTTCCATCTCCAAGATTATATGGTGGAAGCTGTGAAGAATCCTTTATAATTCCTAATTCCTGCAATGTACTTCCAGAAACATCACTTAACCAAAGCTGTCGAGCATCTGTAGTTTCAAGATTCAATGCATTTCTAACAGGATCTACACTAGCCTTTACTGCAGCTCCACTATTATTTATTTTAGCTACAACCGCATGAATATTATCACCCTGATTAATCTGAATCTGAACGCCATCTACTGAAATTGTATTATTACTGCTAGCCTGCCAAGCAGAAGCATCGCGAGCACCAAAAAGCTGTTGATTTTCTGCCCAGAAAGTTTTTATTCCTACATTATCATTCTGAAGATATTTACCTTCATCAACTTCTACCAGATTAGATTCAATATTACCGTTATAACGAACATTCTGAATCAAAGGAACTCCAGAACCTTCAACATTTCCCATTTCAATATCAAAAGCTGTAGCTTTAGTGTTTGTTCCTGCAAAAATTGAGTTTCCATCTGCACCTACTGCATTTGCATTCTGAACAAGAGCCTTTAAAAGTTCATCAACTTCTGTTGCCATATTAGACATATCTTCTTTTGTGTAGATTCCGTTAGCACCTGTTACAGCCAGTTCACGAACTCTCTGCATAATATCCAGAGAATCTGTCATATAACCTTCCCGCAAAGAAAACTGATCAGACAATGTAAGAGCATTCTTTTCAAACTGATTTACACGGCCAAGATATGACTGATAACGAACCAGGTGACCTGCAGCAATAGGATCATCCCGAAGCTGCTGAATGCGGTGCTGTGAACCAATCTGATTATTTGCACGATTCAAACGACTTTCCTGTAAGCGCAAATTGCTCTGAGTATTATTATTGTTCATCTGACTAGAAATTCTCTGCATAAGTTACTCCTTATTACTGACTTTTAATCTACACACCAAGTCTATTAATTACAGTATCGATCAAATTATCCCAAACCGTTATAAATTTCGCAGCAGCATTGTAACCGTGCTGGAATTTCATAATTTCAGCCAATTCTTCATCAATATTAACACCACTAATTGAATCACGAAGATTCTTAAGATCATCCATAATTGCATTCTGACTAAGAAGATTTGTAGCAGCCTGTTCACCTTTAAGACCAACATTAGTTACAGTATCGGCAAAGTAATCATCAAAAGTTTTCATACTTCCAACCATAACACTGGAATTACGAATTGCTGCAATTTCTACTGCTGCACGACCATCGCCAGTTGGTGCATTACCTGCAGCGTCAATATAACCAGCAGCCACACTCATTACATCATTACGGATAGTAGGATTTACTTCGATATAAGCTGAAGGATTAAATACGGGACTTACAGCAAACTGTGTACCAGCAGCCAGGGCATTTACCGCATCAGCCTGAGCAAAGTCATATGCACCTTCTTCTCCACTTGCAGAAAGAATTCCTGCATAACCACTTAAGAAATATCCAGAATCTTCTACATGACGGATTACAAAATCAGGATTATCAATATTCTGTGCTGTTGTTCCCTTCAATACAAGATGATTATTTTTATCAAGATAAGCTTTTACTTCACTTGTACTGTCATTAATACGAGCAATAACAGTTTCTACTGTATCTGTATGAAAATAAGGAACCTGAACATTTCCAGAAGTTCCACTTAAAGTCATTACACCTTCAATACCAACCTGCTGCTGCATATCCAGAGCATTTGTACCGGAAAAACGGAATACATAAGAAGTATCAAGTTCTCCGTCCCCATTACGATCAAAATTACCATTGGCATTTTCAACAAAAGAATGCTGTGTGAAGAAATCAAGACCTGTTACCTTATTTGCACCAACAGCATTACGGTGAACATCGTTTACTAAATCAGCAAAGTTCATAGTCATTGTATTTAAAGCCTGAATTTCATTGCGAACATCTACATCACGAAGTTCTACTAATGCACCAAGCTTACCACCACGGAATACTGCATCATTTCCTGTATCTTTCCATACAAGTTTGCTGTAACCTGTATCATCAAAACGAGGCTGTAAATCTATTTCACGGGAAATTGACCCCTGAACTAATACACGACCATCAACATGAACCATAAATTCATCGCTATCACGCTGATCAGTTGAAACATTAACTAATTCGGAAAGTTTATCAACAAGAAGATCACGACGGTCAAGTAAATCATTCGGATTATCACCCATTGCACGGGAACGAACAATTTCCGCATTTACATTTGCAATCTGACGTGCATAAGAATTTACTTGTTTTACAGTTGCTTCAATATCACCATCAATAAGATTTCCAATACCTTCAAGACTTTCCCATCGCTGCTTAATAGAATCTGTAAGTGTTTCTGCACGAGTAACTACTGCCTGACGACCAGCTTTTCCTTCTGGATTTACAGACAATTCCTGCCATGCTTCCCAGAATTTATCCATATTAGAACGGATTGAAACATCATCTGGCTCATTGTAAATCTGTTCAATCATTGTGTAATAATCAGAACGAGTCTGCCAGTAAGATTCCTGGTTAGCCTGACCAACAATACGCTGATCAAGAAGTTCATCTCGAATGCGATTTACTGACTGAACGTCTACACCCTGACCAATCATACCGGCACGTTCTGCTCGTTCCAAATCTGGCTTATAAAGAGGATCAAACTCTTTAATCTGTACGCGCTGACGACTATAGCCTTCAGTATTTGCATTAGAAATGTTATGACCTGCAGTTGTGATGGCATCTGTATTTGCCATAATACTGCGTTTACCAAGTTCAATTCCAGAAAAAGTTGATCCCATAATTAACCTCTTACATCTACCAAAACACTAGCAGTTTGTGGCTGTGTGATTGTTCCATACTTTGTATAGTTCTTATTACGAGTCTGAGGCAGTGCTTTATTTACCACTTCAGAAATAAATTCACGAGTTACATTTACATAATTTGATATAACCTGATTTTCCATTTTACATTTAAGGAGTTTTGTGCGGAGCATTGAAAGACTGTCAAAAAAAGGTTTAATTTCTGTAGATTTAAGCTGTTCCTGAATTTCATCACGACGAGCATCAAAATGCTGGAATGCATCGCTAATCTGATTGATTTCAGTAATTAAATCAACAAGAACTTCCCAGTCTTTATCAATAATTGAAGTTCTAAGAAGCTTCTGCTTTTCAGTTAAAGTATCTAAAAGCATTTCTTCCTGGGTAAGAATTGCAGAAAATTCTTTCAAAAGTTCTTCTTTTTCCATAAAAACAACTCCATCAAAAAACAATTACGGTCTATCATTTTTATTGTCGGAAAATGAAAAAATTTGTTTAGAATTTTATTTTAATTTTTATAGGAAAGTTAATACGCAGATGTCAGTCATCGGTGTATTAACTGTAATGCAGAACAGTGATGTCAGTCATCAATGTATTAACTTCAATCTGGTACACCGATGACTGACATCTTTGTATTAACCTTTTAGGTCGAAAAGTAAAAAAAAACGGTGAATTTCAAAAATGAAATTCACCGCAAAGTAAAATGCGTCTGACACGATTCGAACGTGCTACCTACGGATTCGAAGTCCGTTGCTCTATCCAGATGAGCTACAAACGCATATAAAAAAAATGGTGCAAAGAGTTAATCTCTGCACCATCGGGTGCCTAGTCGGGATCGAACCGACGACAACCAGATCCACAATCTGGCGCTCTACCGCTGAACTATAGGCACCGTAATTAACATTTTGACTTTTCAAAATGCTATGAGCCATGCAAGGATCGAACTTGCGACCCACAGATTAAGAGTCTGTTGCTCTACCAGCTGAGCTAATGGCCCGTAGTCATAAATGACTTAGTGATAATTAATATATACAAAACATAAAAATGTTTCAATACCTAAAACCACATTTTTTAAATTATTTTCTAAACTTTATCGTTCCGTTTTCTGCATCCATGCTTTCAACTATAGCAAGAGACTCTACCTGTACTCCTGTATCACGAAGAATCTTTCCGCCATCCTGAAATCCTTTTTCAATACAGATACCAATTCCTTCTACAGTTGCCCCACCTTTTTTTACAATTTCCATCAATCCAAGGGCAGCCTGTCCGTGAGCAAGAAAATCATCAATAATAAGAATATGATCCTCTGGATTGATATATTTTTTAGTTACAAAAACATGATTTGTACATTTGTGAGTAAAACTTTCTACATCTGCAGTATATTTATCTTCATCCTGTACGACTGTCTGAGTTTTCTTTGCAAAAACTACAGGAACATTAAAATATCTGGCTGTAATACAGGCAATACCAATTCCTGAAGCTTCAATCGTTAAAATTTTCGTGATTTTCTTATTATAAAATCTTTTTTTAAATTCAGCTCCCATCATATCCATCAATTCAACATCAATCTGATGATTCAAGAAGCTGTCAACTTTCAAAACATTCCCTGTTTTTACAACACCATCTTTTACTATTCGTTCTTCCAAAAAATTCATAATCTATACTCCAATTTCAATTTTTTACATTATGAAGATATTCTATTATCTTTCTTCTCTAAAGTAAGGAACGCCAAGCTTTTCTGGTCCCTGATTTTCCTTTTTATTTTTCATACTTGCAATTACAAGAACTATAATTGTAACCAAATACTGACTCATCTTAAGAAGCTCCTGAACGCCACGACTAAGTCCTGGTATATACATGTAGAGAATGTACAAGGCTCCAAAAAGGAATGAACCTAAGATAGCTTTACGGCAATCCCACATGCTGAAAATAACAAGAGAAAGAGCAAGCCATCCACGATCACCAAAACCATTGTTTGTCCAGGTTCCTCCAAGATATTCCATTACAAAGTACAGACCGCCAAGACCTGCAACTGCACCACCTGCTATAGTGGCAATATATTTGTACTTTTCAATATTTATTCCTGCTGCATCTGCTGCACCTGGATTTTCACCAATAGAACGAAGATTTAATCCTACACGGGTTTTTAACAGCAAAAATGAAGTAGCAAACGCAAGAATAATTGCAAGATAGGTTAAAAATCCATAACTGAACAAAATCTGTCCAAGAACAGGAATTTTCGAAAGCCCCGGAATACATGCCTGATAAGCTTTTGCAGTCGCAGCAACAGAAATCTGACCTACACCACCTGCAATTTTTGAAATAGAACCTCCAAAGAAGTTTCCAAAGCCAATACCAAAAGTTGTAAGAGCAAGTCCAACAACATTTTGATTAGCACGCAGAGAAATTGTAAGAAAACTGTATATTAAAGCACCAAAAGCTGAACAAAGAAGTGCACATAACAACGAAATCAGCATACCTACAAATGGATTAGGAACAGCAACTGCACTTTCATAGAAAAAAGCACCCATAAGTCCAGCAACGCCACCCATATACATCATTCCAGGTACACCAAGATTCAGATTTCCACTTTTTTCTGTAACAATTTCACCAATGGAACCAAAAAGGATTCCAATTCCCTGAATTATTGACTTCTGTATAAATGTAAAAATAATCATTTTCTTTCTCCTATAAAACTCCGCGTTAGCGGCAGCACATGGAAGTGCTGAATAAAAGTTTGTGAATGCAACGTATGAACAAATTTTTATCACGCCTTCTTTACAAAATTAAGTTTATACCTAATAAAGAACTCGCTTCCTATAAGGAAGAAAATAATTATACCTACAATAATATCCGAAATATTTTCGTTTAAACCAAATTGACTGGCAATCTGAATTGCCCCATTACTCATCAAGCAAAGGAAGAAAGAAATAACTGCCATTGCAATTGAATTAAAATTACTCATCCATGCAACAATAATAGCGGTAAATCCTCGTCCTCCACCAATACTTGTACTGATTGTATGACTGGCACCACTTACCACAAGACAGCCGGCAAGACCACAAATAGCACCACTAAGAGCCATAGTACGAATAATTACCTTACGTACATTAATACCTGCGAATCTGGCTGTATTCCAGCTTTCACCAACAACAGTTAACTCATATCCATGTTTTGTATATTTAAGATAAAAAGCCATAAAAACAGTAACTGCTGCAACAATAATAAGATTTAAGCCATATCTCTGCCCGAACAACGATGGAAACCACCCTGCAGCAGTATCAGCATTAATAACCGGCACAGAATTACTTCCTGTAGGATTTTCCCAGAAAACGATACAGAAGGTAATCAGCTGCATAGCAATATAGTTCATCATAAGAGTAAACAATGTTTCGTTAGTGTTATACTTTGCCTTAAAATACGCAGGTATGATTCCCCACAAAACACCAGCCAGAGCACTACAAATCATAATCAACGGAAGCAGAACTGCATTTGGAATATTTCCACAGTAAATCATAAGGGCAGCACTAGCTAAACCACCCATCAAAAGCTGACCCTCTGCTCCAATATTCCAGAACCGCATTTTAAAAGCCGGCACAAGTCCTACAGCTACAAGAAGCAACGCCAGCATATCACGGATTGTAACCCACACACGACGTTTAGTCCCCAAAGCTCCCTTAAGCATAGCACCGTAAACTTCCACAGGATTCAAATCTGTTATAGAAACAATAACTATGGCACATACAATCAGAGAAAGTAGAATTGCAGCAATACGAATTAAAATAGATTTATACAAAGCAGGAGTATCTTTTTTTGAGAGTCTGATACTAGGCATTTGAATCCTCCTTCAAAGAATCAGCAGAAATATCCGCTGTCATTAAATATCCTATATCTTCTTTTGTTGTAGTTCTTGCATCTACAATTCCAGAAACCTTACCATTATTTAAAACCAGAATTCGGTCGCTAAGAGCCATCAAAACATCCAGATCTTCTATAACACAGATAATAGCTGCACCATTACTTTTCTGTTCATTAAGCTGATTATAAATTTGATATGAAGAGTTAATATCCAGACCACGAACAGGATAAGCTACCATAAGTACATCTGGTGAGCTGGAGATTTCTCGTCCTACCAATACCTTCTGTACATTACCTCCAGAAAGTCTGCTTACCGGATATTCAATATGCGGAGTCTTTACTTCCAGTTTTTCTTTAATAAAAGAAGCAATACTTCTTGGTTCACTTCTATGAACGATAGCCTTATTTTTCTTGTAAGTTCTAAGCATAACGTTATCTGTCATTCCCATAAGACCAACAAGCCCCATACCAAGTCTGTCTTCTGGAACAAACGCAATCTTTGCACCTGATTTTTTTATAGCAAGAGTTGATTTATGAGTTAAATCAATCTCATTATTTTCAGAATTAATAAAAATGACCTTACCTTCTGAATAAGGCAAAATACCATCAATACATTCAAAAAGCTCTCTTACACCACAGCCGGCAATTCCTGCAATCCCCAAGAATTCACCACTTCGGGCAGTAAAACTGACTTTATCAAGAGCCTTAAGCCCTTCCTTATTGATACAAGTCAGTCCTTCAACTTTAAGTACTTCACGACATCCAACAGGTTCAGAGCGTTTAATATCCAGGTCAATTTTCTGTCCCACCATCATTTCCGTAAGACTCTGCACTGTAACATCTGCGGTATTTACAGTAGCTATATATTCACCCTTTCTAAGAACACATACACGATCACTAATTTCCATAACCTCATTTAATTTATGGGTAATGATGATTACAGACTTTCCGGCACTACGCATATTACGTAAAACTGCAAAAAGACTTTTTGTTTCCTGTGGAGTAAGAACCGCAGTCGGTTCATCAAGAATCAGAATATCAACACCTTTATAAAGAACTTTTACAATTTCTACAGTCTGTTTTTCACTTACAGACATATCATAAATCTTTTGGTCAAGATTAAGTTTAAAACCGTAGGCATCACAAATAGCCTTAATTTCTGAACGGACTTTATCCATATCAAGAACAGACTCACCTTCCTGTCCAAGAATAATATTTTCTGCCGCTGTGAAAACATTCACCAGCTTATAATGCTGATGCACCATTCCAATTCCATATTTATAGGCATCTTTTGGAGAATGAATAACAACCTCTTTACCATTCATAAATATCTGACCGGAGTCAGGACGGTAAATACCAGCTATCATATTCATTAAAGTTGTTTTTCCACTTCCGTTTTCACCAAGTATGGAAAGAATTTCATTCTGATTTACACACAGATTCACATTTTTATTAGCAATGGTACTGCCAAATGTTTTAGTGATATTTTTTAATTCAACAGCGAAGGACATAGTAAAACTCCGTTAAAAAATTAAAGGGCTGCAACAACTATAAATAACAGTTGAGACAGCCCTTAGATTATATCAAAAAAAGAACTAGCGTTCTACAATTCCATCAATACGAATATCAAATGCTGGAGATGCAAAACCATCCTGTTCATTGAATGCACCATTCTTTACATACTGAGCGTATTTAGCATAGTCTCCGCCAGCAGCAATAAGGTCTTCAAGCTTCTTTCCACCTACAGTAAATGTAGATGTATCAAATACTTTCAAAGATCCAGCTTTAATTGCAGCAATAGCAGCATCAGTTTTAGCTTTAGCATCAGAAGTTACTGTTTTTGGATTCAAGGCTGTAATATAAACAGCATCATCTGAATATCCTTTTGACCAGTTATGATCAAAATCTTCACCAGCCATAACAGCCTTAGCAGACATTGTATAGAATGCACCCCAGTTCAAAGCAGCAGAAGTAAGAGCTGTATCTGGAGCAACAGCAATCATATCTACGTTATAACCAACTACTGGAACACCACGAGCCTGACAAGCAGTTGGAGCACCAGTTGTATCAGCATGCTGAGAAATCAAAACACATTTGTTAGCAATAAGAGCATCAGCTGTTTCTTTTTCAAGAGTGATATCAGCCCAAGAGTTTGTATAGCGAACTTCCATTGTAGCTGTAGGACAAACTGAACGAGCACCAAGGAAGAATGATGTATAACCAGAAATTACTTCAGCAAATGGATAAGCACCAACATAACCGATTTTTGCATCAGCAGCTTTAATTTTTCCAGAAGCAATCATTTCATTCAATTTAAGACCAGCAACAATACCAGAAACATAGCGTGACTGATAAACAGATGGCATAAAGTTATGAGTATTTTTCATGCCACTTGAAGCACAAAGATAACCTGTTGCATGAGAGAACTGAATCTTTGGGTATTCACGAGCAACCTGTACAAGGTGAGATTCGTGACCGAAAGATGTAGCAATAATATAGTTACATCCCTGTTCAGCCAAGTCTACACAAGCATCATAAGCTTTTTCATCTTCAGGAATACACTTCTTTTCGATAATCTGAGCATCAGAAAGTCCAAGAGCCTTTTTCATTTCCCGGATACCTTTCATGTGACCTTCAGTATAACCTTCGTTTTCGTCACCGATGTAAATTACGCCAACTTTGAAAGAAGGTGCTTTTGCCTTCTTATCCTTTTTTGCTTTTGCAGCAAACATAGAAGATGTAAGAGCTGCAACACACAAAGCCATAGCAAGTGCTTTTTTCATTTAAAATCTCCTTGTAAACGTAAAAGGCGCTGTGATATATAACACAACGCCTTCGTTTAATAGAAATAAATATATTGTAAATGAAAAGTTATTTCAATATATTACACTTATGACTGATGAAGAATTAGATACACTTTTTATAGAAACCTTAAAAGCAATTCTGGAAGATACAAAGGAATGTGCAGACTACTCAAAAAACATTCACACACCAGAATATGAAGAAATAAATGAAGATTACCAGTTTACAATAAATCAGATTTCCCAGCTTTTAGATGAATGCAGCTCAATAGATGATCTGGCTCAGATGGATGAAGAAACTATAGATGATGTATATGAATATATTGCAACCTATGCTGATAATTTCGTTATTTCAGCTGAAGAACCGGAACGTATAGAAAATCTAGCACAATATTCAAAACTTGAAGAGCTTTTAGGATTGTTCCTTGATGATGATTATGAAGACGATGAAGAATAAATCGGTGTAAACACAGGCATTCTGAAATTTTTGGCAGAGTTATTTTCTTCAACAAATACTCTTAATACAAAATCTTCTGAATTAAGAATCCTTTTAAGGCTTGTTTTTTTCAAGTACATTTTATCCTCTGTATAATCCTGATTTTCACTAAAAATAATACTTTTTTTCATAATTTAATTTACCTCCAGTAAATTATTAAAAAACTTCCATTTTTGCCCACCCTTCATATATAGAATTGCCGCAATTTACGAAAACATGAAATAAACAGAAAAAAAATTTATAAAATATGAATATTTTAAGAGAAAAACCCTACTTTTTGTTTAATAAGTGGATATGTAAGTATTGACATAAACTTATGAATTCTCTATTATGTTTCAACGTAGCTAACAAATGCTAAGTCAGCGGGAGTGGTGGAATTGGCAGACACGCTAGACTTAGGATCTAGTGCTTCGGCGTGAGGGTTCAAGTCCCTCCCCCCGCAATAGTTTAGTTACAACAGTTCATGCGGAAATAGCTCAGTGGTAGAGCGCCACCTTGCCAAGGTGGATGTCGCGGGT
>JAEDFX010000066.1 GCA_016297805.1 Treponema sp.
TACCTCGTTGTAGCCTAAGTGAAAACTACTAACTTTGATACTATCACAGTTTTTTTATTTTTCCCAATAAAAAAATTACTCGATATAAGTACTAGAAGGATTAAATTATATGAGAGTTTTTATTTACTCACCCCAGTACGAAATTTCTTATTTATTGTCAGAAGCACTAACAGACAGAAATACCCTATGTATTCCTTTCAGGAAACTATCTCATATTCAAGATGCAGTATATAATGCAAAAGAAGTGCCAGAATTAATAATTCTGGATTATCTCTCATTTAATCATGATGCATTCAGCATTATTTATAAAATGATGGATGAAAAAATAAAAATACCTGTAGTATTTTACAACGATCCAGTTTTAATAAAAAATACCCGATTAGGCCATTGGAAAGAAATAATCCTTAGGCTTCTGTCTAACAGAGAAATAATAGATACCAGTAGATATGACTCATTTTTAATCAAATTACAAAATCTTGTAGAATCCGATGAATTACGTCCATATCTTCCCCTTATGACAAAACCATTAGAAATCCCAATGGAAATGATAAAAGATAATTTAACATTGGAATATATGAAAGAAAGAAAAGGTGATTTTATTTACGAATTCAAAAAAAGAACAAATCTTCCTGAAAATTTATTCTATCTTCTTGCCTTATTACATGCGAACAGAGATAAAGCACTTTCTTATGAGGACATATGTGATTTATATAGAGAAGATGAACATAAAATCACTTATGGTTCATTAAAAGTTATAATGTCAAAATTAAAAGCCGCAATCAGAAATGATAAACAATGCAATTTTATTATTGGAAAGAAAGATAACAAATTCAGATTTATTGTTTTCAGAGTATAAAACAGTTATCTGTAAAAAAAGGGCTGTCCATTTTTTTTGGACAGCCCCTTTTATATACCTAAATAAAAACTACTGCAAAACTTTTGCAATGCGTTCAAGAACCTTCTTGCGGTCAAGAGGTTTAATGATATAACTCTTAGCACCTGTCATCAAAGATTTCTTAACAAGTTCTTCTTTACCAAGAGCACTTACCATTACTACATGAGCATTCTTATCAAATGCCATAATCTGTTCAAGTGCAGTAATACCGTCCATTTTTGGCATTGTAATATCCATTGTTACCAAGTCAATATTTGGACACAATTCTTTATATTTATCAACACCTTCTTTTCCATCTGCAGCTGTAGCAACAACTTCATAACCTTCACTTGTCAAAATCTGACCAAGCTGTTTAGCTACGAACATTGAATCGTCTACTACCAATACTCTGAAGGATGTACCATCATCTTTTCTTCCCTCTGGTGGACGTTCATTAATTGTTGGATAATCACCTGTAGTTTTCATAATTTTACTCCTTTAGAATATTCTTTATTATGCACGTTCTCGAATAGAAACGTTTACTTCAATTTTACCACAATCTGAAAGTAAAGGTACAATAAGAGCTTCAACAGAATCTGTTGTTCCCCCCAAAGCTGCAATTTCCATCTTCTGACCAACGAAAAGAGCTGGTGGAGTCAAGTCAAATCTGAATCCTAACTCATGCAATTTTGTAACAGCCTGTGCTGTAATAAGGTTTGCCAATTCACTAATTGTTGCTTTAGCCAAGTCATCAAACTCTGGCAATGTCTCACCATTCATTGCAGAAGCAATATTTAAAGCAGTTTCCATTGTCATATCAAAAAGTACACGACCTTCAACATCACCTGCAAGACCTACAAGAGCAGCAACACCCATAACAGGCATAGCAGTTGATTTTAAATACAAATCACCACGTTTTACTTCTGCACCACCAAGAACTTCCTGAAGTACACGGAAAGAAGTTTCAACAAATGGATTAATATACTCTACTCGCATTTTTTTCTCCTATTTTAAGCATTAATTAATCTTTGCTGTATGCAATTAAAGCATCCACAGTTTTTTCGCCAAAATTGAAAGATGCCGGCATTGCTTCATTTTCACCAATTACAGCAATAGCGTTTCCTTTCATTTTCTCCAGGAAATCAGCAACTACTGTATTCTGAGCTTTTTCATCTAGTAATGAAAGAACATCACGAGCAAAAATCAAATCCACCATTGGCAAAGCGTTTGTATTCTTACAATCATGATATTCAAACATGATACTATCTTTTATCTCTTGATTAAAAGTATAATCTCCATTTGCTTTTTTTGTCAAATAAGGACCATACCAATCAGAAGCCAAATTTGTAGGCACAGACATCAAACCTGCATTTGAAACACTCAACAAATCAATATCCTGTGCATAAATTCTGATTTTTGCACTTGGATACTTTTTCTTAAGCACACAAGCAAGTGAATAAGTTTCTGTTCCTTTTCCACATCCTGGATTCCATACAATAATCTGTTTTGCAGAATTTTCTGGAAGTAATTTTTCTACATTATCAGCATACTGTTTTGTCCACCAGTTGTTATTTGCAGTAGACCAGAATGGCTTTAAGAACTCATCAGCCTCATTCTGATTCTGAAGCTGAGCACTTGTAGTTCCCTTCTGTTTACTCCATTCCTGACATCTATGTTTTATCCATGATTCATTTACTGAAGATACATAAAACTTAGAATAATTCTTCAAACTATCTGAAATAAATTTCAAATCAACATCTGGAGCAGCTGCAGGTTTACCAATATTTGTAATTCCTTTTGCAATATCAGCAGGTGTTTTTTCTACAACAGAACCAATAGTTGGAGCTCCTGACTGACGTGCACCAGTAATTACTGATTGTGGTTTTGCATACTGAGGCTGCTGCACTTCAGCTGCATCATAATTGTCTTTTGATGAAAAAATACGTGTAACATCAAGCAAAACGTAAAGACGATTATTGCTTTCAACAACACCATCAATATATTTAATATTAATATCACCAAACAACGGATGAGGTGGCTGAATAGTACTTTTCTGTACACCAATTACTTTATCAATCTTATCTACAACCAGACCAAAAATCTGATCTTCAACAGAAAGAATAAGCATATTCTCCATCTTATTTTCATCACGAGGTGGAATTTCAATATTAAAAAACAATCTTAAATCAAGAATTGGAATGATTTCACCACGAAGATTATAAACACCCAAAACAAATGGCAAAGTATTAGGAACATAAGTAAAGCGGCCTGCCTTAGCAATTTCCTTTACATGCATAATATCGATAGAATAGTCTTTTCCTGCCAAAGAAAAAGTTACCATCTTAAAATCAATAACAGTTGCATTTTCTTTTTTGTCATTTGTATCTGCAGCTACTTCTGTAGTAACCAATGTCTGTTTCTCTGCATCCATAAAAAATACCTCTATTAAAGATTATCTGTTATGCAAACAATTCCTGCTGCTGAGCAAGCAATTCCTGTTTTACACCTAATTCCAATAACTGACTTACGTCAATAATCAATGATACCGAACCATCACCAAGAATAGAAGCACCTGCAATACCAGGTGAATTAGTAAACTCATCTTTCAATGGTTTAATTACAACATCTTCTTCACCGATAAGTGCATCAACCATAACACCAATTTTCTTTTCCTGAGAACCAACAATGACAATGTAACATTCATCTGTTGGTTCTGTAGTTCTAATACCAAACAATCTAGAAAGTCTTAATACACTGATAACTTCATTACGAACATTCATAATTTCATAATTATCAATATGATTAATTTCATTAATATTAATACACTGGCTTTCAATTACGTTAGCAATTGGGATTGAGTAAACTTCTCTTCCAACTCTAACAAGCAAGCCCTGAATAATAGCAAGTGTTAAAGGCAACTTGATAATGAAAGATGTACCTTTTCCTAGTGTTGAATTAACAGAAATAGTACCTTTCAAGTTCTGAATCATAGTCTTTACAACATCAAGACCTACACCACGACCAGAAATATTGGAAATCTTATCTGCTGTAGAGAAACCTGGCTGCATAATAAGCTGATATGCATCCTGATCAGAAATAACCTTATCTGGATGAATCAAACCTTTTTCAACAGCCTTTGCTTTTACCTTTTCAACATTAATTCCGGCACCATCATCCTTTATTTCAATAACAATCATGTTACCTTCGTTAGAAGCCTTCAAAAGTACAGTACCTGTTTCTGGTTTTCCAGCAGCAACACGGTCAGCTGGCATTTCAATACCATGGTCAACAGAGTTACGAACACAGTGCATAATAGGATCCAAAAGATCTTCTACTACTGACTTATCAAGTTCTGTATCCTCACCTTCAATTACCAGGTCAATTTTCTTATTCAAATCACGCTGTAAATCGCGAACAACGCGAGGGAATCGGCTGAAAATCTGATTGATTGGAACCATTCGGATTTTCATTACACCTTCCTGCAAATCTCCCGCAATTGTACCAAGATTCTGTGTATATGAACGGAATTTACCAGAAATACCCTTAGCTTCTGATTCATATTCATCAAAAATATTACTCAAGTTGCCGTATTCCTGAACAATTGTTTTGCGAATCTCAGCAGGAGAGACACCCTCTTTTGCTTTTTCCATATAATCTGGAAGTTTATCAAACAAATTATGAAGTCTTTCTTTAAATTCTGCTTCAATGGACTGGAATCTAGCCAATTCTGAAGCATTCTGCATAGCCAGCTGATTGAAAGAAGCCTTATTAATTACAGCTTCAGATACAAGGTTCATAAGGTTATCAATACGGCGCGAATCTACACGGAGAATTGACCCCTGCTGATTATGAACAGGCTCTTTCTTAGCCTCTGGCTTTTTATCTTCTTTCTTTTCTTCAGCTTTAGGAGCAGCACTTTCTACTGGTGCAGCAACCTTAGCCTCAGGCTTAAGAACATTATCATTAAGAATATCATTCAACAAGTCAGTCTGAGCTGCTGACATATTTCCAGCAGGTACATCATCAGAAGGAGTTATCGGTGCAGAAGAAACAGGAGCAGCAGCTGGTGCAGCCTTAACAGACTTATCTGCGGCAGTTCCTGTTGTGTAATCTTCAAGCAAATGTGCATCTGTAATAAGTGTTACATCGCTAAGGAAGGCAACATCTTCAATCTGTGAACCTTCAGCCTCTGTAGCAACGTAATAGAATACATCTTCGTAGAACTGGTCTTCGTAAAGTGCATCAAAATCTGGAACAGTTTTTAATACATTTCCTACAGATTTCAAAGCTGCAAATACCTGAATACCACCTACACTATTCATAGGATTGTTTTCATCAAATTTAACTGCAATACACCAAAGTTTCTGATTGCCTTCACAAGTCTGTTTAAGTTCTGCAAAGTCTGCTTCAGAAATTTCTGGAAGAATCATACCAGAAACTGCAGGTGCAGCGGCAACAGGCTGAGGTGCAGGAGCCTGAACAACAGGTGCTGCAGGCACTGGTGTAGGTTTTGAAGCAGGCTTCTTAGCTCCTTTCTCAGGGATATATCCATGAAGTTTATTTACAATACTATCAATATTTTCTTCGTAAACACTTCCATTCTGTCTTGATTCAAGCATTGCTTTAATAACATCAATAGAAGTAAGCAAAATATCAACTACGTCTTCATCAACCTTCAGTCTATCAGAACGAATTTCATCAAGCACATCCTCAACAGTGTGAGTAAAGTGAGAAAGCTCCATCATTTCAACAGTAGCTGAACCACCTTTCAATGTATGAGCAGCACGGAAAATTTCATCGATCGCTTCATGATTAGTAGGATCGTTTTCAATAACAAGAATATTACTTTCCAGCTGTTCAACCTGCTGTTCAGCTTCTGCAAAGAAGTCCTTTAAGAGTTCTTCATTATTTGGGTCAAGATAATCACTCATAGGAAATATTATATACCGATTACTAGAGATTTCAAGTTAAAAATTCTCTTTTCTTTCCAAGAAAAAAAAATACGCATTGCTTATAAAAAAAATCTAAAGAAATTACAATATTATGCCGATATAAATTTTGGAGTGTTCTATATATTTTTCTATATTACTCCGGGAGTTTTTATGAAAAAAACAAAGAAAATATTATCTTCTATTATTATAGCTGGATTATTTCTTATTTCTGATATATCTGCAGCAACAACATTTAGTGGCTTTGCAGGAGGAAAACTCAACTACGGTCCTGACGAAACAGTTGAAGAATATAAACCAAATCTTAAACTTCAAGCTTTTTTTGCTGGTCAGTTTAATTTTTCTCAGAATATATGGAGTCATTTAGAATTTTCTATTGATACTGGAGATTTTATTAGTGAGTCAATTTTTGAACAAACTCCTGCTGCATTCCAGATTGATGAAATTTCATTAATTACTAGAGGAAACCTTGAAAATGTTACCAATTACTTTAGTGTTTTCATGGGAACTTATGATCCAATTGGATCGGATTTGTTTCTTCAAAGATATTTTGGTATAAAATCTATTGCTTCTAAAATCACTGACAGCTACCTCGGCCTTGCAGGTTCTATCTTGTATCCTCATTTCGGAGTTGGTATTTCCGATGTTTTGAAGCTTCATGCAGAACCTGTAGCCTTTGGTGGATATATGTATGTTAATAATGAAGACTCCAAATATTATGTTTTCAACACAGACTTAAGAACCGCCGGAGTTTTCAGAAACTTTACTTGGGATTTAGCATTTGGTCTTGGTATTCCACTGGCAGATAAATATAAAGGTGAAGATGTAATCATTGCCATTGATAAAGTTTACTGGCATGCAGGAACTACTCTTTTAATAGGAAATAACTATAAAAATTCGCTTTTTCTTCAGGCAGGTTTATACAATGCAGCATTTACTGCTAAACGAGACGATGTTTTAGTTTCTCCAAAAGATCTGTATATTTTATTTGAACCTCGATTTATAACACAAAGATTCCACTTCAACTTTACTTTGTACAGTCTTCCACAGAACACTGTACAGAAACTGCTTTTTGTTGATGACACACTTGGTATAGACTTGAATTTCTATTCAGATTCTTCACTATTCGGATCTAATACATTTACTTTTGGAGCACACGCTTCTCTCTCATTCAAAGATAAATGTTTATACGACATAAAAGATATTGGAAACATTGCATCAAATGGCTATAACCTGAATATTACTCCATACATAACAAATCCATTCCTTTCCGGAGAACTTCATATTCAGGGAAAAATCAGAATTATGGCCCTCGCAGACAATCCTGCAAAAGCTTTTTCTGCCGACCTTGGATACAGAACAAAATTTTAATATATAAAAATCTTGTCGTTTGTAACCTTTTGTTGTTAAATTCTATTATATGAGTATGTACAACGAAGATGAGATTATAAACGACGAGCTTACCATGCCTACTCTACCAGTTTCAGAAAGTCTTGCCGTTACAGATCAAAATGATTTTTATAAAATGGCTTTTCAATTTCAGAAAATCATGATGATATACGAAAGTGCAATCAAACAGATAGAAACAAAACTAGACATTCTAAACAAGGAAAGTAAAGTAAACAGAAAACGTAATCCTATAGAAACTGTAAAAAGTAGAATCAAAACCCCTGACAGTATTGCAAAAAAACTGGAAAAGAAAAATCTACCTGTAACCTTTGAATCAATGATGACAAATCTGAATGATATTGCAGGTGTTCGGGTAATTTGTCCATATATTTCCGATATATACACTGTCAGAGATATGCTCTTAAAACAACCAGATATAAAACTTATCTGCGAAAATAATTATATAGAAAATCCTAAAGAAAGCGGCTACAGAAGTTTGCATCTTGTTATTTCTGTTCCTGTATATCTTTCCAAAACTGCCCATAATGTAAGAGTTGAAATTCAGCTTAGAACTATTGCCATGGATTTTTGGGCAAGCTTAGAACATCAGCTTCACTATAAAAACACAGCAGATGTTCCAGACAGCATTCGCCGGGAGCTTTATCGAGTTGCAGAAACAATCGCTATGACAGACCGGGAGATGGAAGATATTGCTTTAGAATTACAGGCTTTAGATTAATGAAAACTTAGGCTATAATAACTTATGGAGTTATTTATGGACTGGTTAAACGAAGCAATATTTTATGAAATTTATCCTCAATCATTCTGTGATTCCAATGGTGATGGAATCGGAGATTTTCACGGAATTATCAATAAACTTGATTACATACGTAATTTAGGGTGTAACGCCATCTGGTTGAATCCTTGTTTTGAATCACCTTTTGGAGATGCAGGTTATGATATTTCCGATTATTACAAAACCGCACCAAGATACGGAACAAACGAGGATTTAGCTCTTTTATTTGAACAGGCTCACTCAAGAGGCATGCATGTACTTCTTGATTTGGTACCGGGACATACTTCAATAAAGCATAAATGGTTTACGGAATCTTTAAAAGCTGAAAAAAATGAATATTCTGACCGTTATGTCTGGACAGACAGTGTTTGGGAAGAGCCACAGGGAATGGGAAGTTTAAAAGGCATATCAGACAGAGATGGTTGTGTTGCTGTAAACTTTTTCTCTCATCAGCCTGCCTTGAATTATGGATTTTACAATATAGACCGACCATGGCAGCAAAAAACTTCTGCACCAGGTCCTCAGGCCACAATAAATGAAATAAAAAATATTATGCGTTTCTGGCTGAATCTTGGTTGTGATGGCTTTAGAGTTGATATGGCTGGTTCCCTGGTAAAACACGACCCTGATTCTTTAGGAACAATTGCATTATGGCAGGATATAAGGAATTTTCTGGACACAGAATTCCCTGATGCAAGAATTATTTCTGAATGGGGAGAACCGGATAAATCTCTGAAAGGTGGATTTCACATGGACTTCCTGCTCCATTTTGGACCTTCCCACTATAATGATTTATTCCGATGTCAGGAACCTTTCTTCAGTTCAAGAGGAAAAGGTGACGCCAGCGAATTTGTAAAAAAGTACGTTGAAAATTATAACAAATGTAAAGGCAGAGGCTTAATCTGTATTCCATCAGGAAATCATGATATGGACCGTCTGGCCCGCAGCCTCACTGGAGATGAATTAAAAATAGCATTTGCTTTCCTGCTTTCTATGCCAGGTGCACCATTCATTTATTATGGTGATGAAATTGGAATGCGTTATGTTGAAGGCCTGACTTCAGTTGAAGGTGGTTACGGAAGAACTGGTTCCCGTAGTCCAATGCAATGGGATGACTCGGAAAATGCAGGTTTTAGTACAGCAGAAGCAAATCAATTGTATATAAAAATTGATCCAGATAAGAATCGTCCAACTGCAAAGAATCAGATTGAAAATCCAGACTCATTATATAATGAAGTAAAAAAACTGATTGGTATCAGACGTAATAATAAAACTCTACAAAACAAGGCTAAAATTACTTTTCTTTTTACGGGAAAGAAAAAATACCCTTTGGTTTACTTGCGTTCAACTGAATCAGAAAAAATACTGGTTATTATCAATCCATCAAAACAGAATGTTAGCTTTACATGCGAATACAAAATACTCGAAACAATCTATCAATTTGGAAAAGGAATTCATCAAGGTGGAAATATGATTTCCATTGATGGACAATCAGCAGGATTTTTTAGAGTTGAATACGGTAAAAAGGTGAAATAATGCAAAACTCTTTTTTTAATGTACGTACTGATGAAAACAACGCAAAATGGGAACAGGCAACAAAAAGGGAAATTCCTCTGTACAACAGAAACAATGAAATACGAAGTGATTTTGAACGAGATTACACTCGTATATTACATTCCCAGGCATACAGAAGATTAAAACATAAAACTCAGGTATTTTTTGCCCCTCATAATGATCATATATGTACCCGAATGGAACATGTTATGCATGTTGCATCTGTTGCTTCTACAATCTCAAAATATTTAGGATTAAATGATCAGCTGGCAAGCGCCATTGCTATGGGACACGATATTGGGCATGCACCGTTTGGTCATCATGGCGAAGATTGTCTGAACAATCTACTGGAACAAAAAGAAGGACACAATGCTCCAAAAAAATTTTGGCACGAAAGAAACAGTCTTTTTTTTGCAGATTATATAGAAACTCTTCCAGACCCAAATGGAGTTGAACAGCCTCTGAATCTGACTTACGGTGTACGAGACGGTTTAATTTGTCACTGTGGTGAAATTGATCAACAGGGAATAAAACCTAGAGACGAAGCAATAGACTTGTACTCCATGAAACGTCCAGGATTTACTCAACCATTCACATGGGAAGGATGTGTTGTAAAAATTGCAGATAAAATAGCATATTTGGGAAGAGATCTGGAAGACGCAAGAGCTTATCATATTCTGGATATGACATCGTACCGCCAGCTGAGAGAAATCGTTGGCTCTACCCTTGGTTTTGAAAAAAAAGGCGCCCATGCCTTAAGAAGCGGGAAAGCAGTAAATACAACAGTATTAATAAATGATTTAATTATGGATCTGTGTGAACAAAGCAGTCCAGAGAAAGGTCTTTGTTTTTCTGATGAATATTTCAAATTCATTCTTGAACTAAAAAAATTTAATTTTGCCCACATTTATAATCACTGGCGCCTGAAGGAATTTGCTGTTTACGCTGAAAATGTAATTGGAACCATATTCCGTACTTTACAGAAATCACAGATTTATGCAGAAAAAGGAAGAGTTGCTCAATATCTTCAATACTATCCAAAATTATGCCAGACTTTTGAAGAATGGCTCATCAAGCATACTGCTTACCAGCCATTTATTGTTGAAAAACATAATTTCTCGGACAGAAAGACTATTTTAAAGTACAATACAGCTACTATTTTTGACCTGCATGATCAGGAATCATACACAAAATGTATTATCGAATACATCTCGGGTATGACAGATCAGTTTGCAATTCAAGTTTACGAAGAAATTATCACCTTCTAAAAAAACACTACAGTTTTGCCTGCTTCTGAAGGAGTTCTATACAATCCTCTGGAGGAAGCGGACGACTGTATAAGAATCCTTGAATTAAATCAGCACCAGACTTTTCTACAAGATAATTCTGATTATTAGTTTCTACACCTTCTACAAGTATTGTTAGTTCGGCATCCTTAAAAGTACTTATAAGATTTGAAAACAGATGCTCCCCTTTTTTACTTTCCTCTGCCATAAGCACAAGAGTTCGGTCAATCTTAATAGTAGAGAAAGGCAGAGCAATAACATTTGAAAGATTTGAATATCCTGTTCCAAAATCATCAAGATAGAATTTTATACCTGCTTCAGCTAATTTTTTCATATTATTCAAAACCAGCTCAAAATTTTCAATAAATATACTTTCAGTAATCTCCATAATAATATTTGAAGGAGAAAGTCCAAATCGGGCAATAGTTCCCAGCACGTTTTCCACAACCTTTGTATTTGTCATCTGATATACAGAAAAGTTGATTGAAACAGCTTTCACAAGATTCCTGTTTTCTGCAATAAACTTGCAGACCTTTTCAAACGCCACAAATCCTAGTTTTTCAATCAATCCTCGACTTTCTGCAACTCCAACAAATTCTCCGGGTGAAATATTTCCCAATTCTGTATTATTCAATCGGGAAAGAGCTTCCATGTAAGTAAACTTCTTTTCACTTAGAGAATATATAGGCTGATACCAAACTTGAAATTGTTCCGAATCAAGACGAAGCTCTCTTTTTAAAACCTTATGTATATACCTTTTACGTTCCATTTCGACTAGAATTGCTTCATCACAAATCTGCATTGTTCTGGAACCATCATTCTTACACTTAACCAGCATATTATTAATAATCTCGATGAGACTATCATAAGAAACTTCACCTTTTGAGAAAACAATAGAGGAAGAATAAATTTCCAGAGGTGAAGAAAGCACTGTATCCAGAGAATTATTTAAATCATAAATATACTTTTCTATGGCTTTTGAATATTGAACAGCTTCATCTTTTGTTTTACATATACCTGCAAAACGGTTTGTAGAAATATGATAGGTATTTCTTTCAAAGTATTTAGAAAGTTCCTTTCCAAGATTAAGAAGCATTGTATTAAAGCTTGTAACTTCCATGTTAGACTGAATATTATTCATATTATCAATTGAAAGCACATAAAGAACACCTGATGTATTTTTCAATGAAACGTGTTTTCGAAGTTTACTTTCAGTCATTAAACCTGTTATCAGATCAAACTCCATCAAATCTGATTGCAAAGTAATATAAGCAAAGAACAATGCAGAAAATGATGAGATACCAGTAAGTAATATTGTATTATCAAGGAACTGGAATACGAGGAAAAAAACCGAGACAAAAGGATAAATCATAAATACATAGTACAATCTTCGTGCGATAGATTTCTTATTCAAGGCAACTACAAGAACGGTTATTATTGAGAACCATAAAGTAAGTACATAGGTAAGATATTTTAACGGTCCACGAACATATCCCAGCTCAGGGTCATAACGGAAAATCCAGCCAGTTTTTATATTCAGTAATACGATAAGCAAATAAATTCCATATACAACGCCGGAAAGACAATATGTATATTTTTTGCACTTTTTATAAGCAAATGCTACATCATTAGCATAAGATGCAAGAAAAAATGGGATTGCTATAAGGAAAATAAAAAACAGTGTTGAAACAGCTGTTGATAATGGAATAGGAAATTTTTTATAGTTAGTAATGCAAATTACTGCAAAAATATCAAAAAAAGCAGATAAGAAAGAGGCTACGCCTCCATAAAAGAATAAGCGGTGGCGTCTGTCATATAATGAAAACGATACTAGAATATTGCAACAAAGTATTAATGCAAAAACACAGGTGATTACCTCACCGATGATATTATATTGTAGCGCAACAAAGTTCATACATATATAATATCACAAAAATGTTTTACCGACTACACTCGATGCACCGCTGACGTGGGCCGTTCGTTCATGTATTATTGTTCATTTATTCTGCCCACGTCTCGAGTTTAGTATTTTTCAAATACTAAACTCGGTGCATCGCTGGTTTGGGCCACCCCAGTTTTCTCCACAGTGAATTTATACTGCCCAAACCTGGAGTTTTCTTCGAAAACTCCTTTACACTCTATGCATCGC
>JAEDFX010000197.1 GCA_016297805.1 Treponema sp.
ACACCAGCTGCAAACAAGTTCTCGCATGTTGTTTCGTTAGCATTAGTAACAGGATTTCCCCCAACGTTCTTGAACAAGTCAAAGCTTGAACCGTTAGCTTCCATACCTACACCACGTTCATTGTGTCCCATCTTACCAAGTACGTGTCCGTCTGGAGATGTAATACCTTCAATTGCAAATGCAGATCCGTTTGGATTGTCTGGTTCTGTAATTGCAGGGCGTCCAAATTCATCTACGTACTGGCTGAATACCTGTCCGTTTTCGAACAATTTTTTTGCTGTTGCTTCATCACAAACAAAGCGGCCTTCACCATGGCTTATTGCAATTAAGTGGTTGCGTTCATCAATTACAGATGGATGCTGTGCCCATGGAGACATTGCTGAAACAACACGAGTACGAACAATACGTGAAATATGGCGGCCAATTCTGTTGTAAGTAAGAGTTGGCATATCATCTTTCATATCTACAATTTCACCGTACATTGCAAGACCTGTCTTAACAAGAGCCTGGAATCCGTTACAAATACCAAGTACAAGACCGTCACGTTTCTTCAAAAGATTCATAACTTCATCAGAAATGTTTCCTGCTTTTAAAACATTTGCAATGAATTTTGCAGAACCGTCTGGTTCATCACCGGCAGAGAATCCACCAGAGAGAGCGAGAATCTGTGTATCTTTAAGTTCCTTTTCAAGTTCGATTAAGCTTTCTGCAAGCATTTCTGGATTTTTGTTGCGGAGAACAAGGATTTTTGTATTACCGCCAGCAAGATTGAAAGCACGAGCCATATCAAATTCACAGTTTGTTCCTGGGAATACTGGGAGCAATACTTTTGGACTTGATTTAGCCTGAACAAATGCAGGAGCTTTACGAGCATCGCTAAGAGATTTATGAACTGAAGTTGCCCATTCTGGAAGTTCTTTCTGTAAAGGATATCCAGAAACTGGTGGGAATACTTTTGCAAGCTTTTCTTCCCAAACTTTTACTGTATCTTCAAGAGGGATTTCTACACAAGGATTTGTAACTCCACCTAAAGTTGCATTTACAACTTTTACACTGCGGTCTGCAATTGTTTTACCAAGTTTTGTTACAGTTCCAGCTTTAAGACCAGCTTTTGTCAAATCTTCTTTTGTTTCAATAATGATATTTCCGTATGTTGGAACAAAGAGTGACTTAATGTCAGAACCGTCGATTTCACAACCAATCATGTTACCCATTGCCATTTTTGTTACTGCTTCTGCAATACCACCAGGTCCTACCGGGTACATAGCACTGATTTTTCCAGCCTTGTTCAAATCGTAAATTACATCTGAGTTTGCAAGGAATGTGTCGTAATCTGGAGCAAGAACTTCAGAATATGGAACACTTACCATATAAATGTCGTTACCGGCAGCTTTGAATGAACCAGAAGTTACATTTTCAGCTTCGTCGTGAGTTACAGCAAATGAAACTAATGTGTGTGGTACGTTGATGTCTTCGAATGTACCAGACATTGAGTCTTTACCACCAATTGAAGCACATCCCGATTCAATCTGAGCCTCAACAGAACCAAGTAATGCTGCTGTAGGATAACCCCAGCGTTTTTCGTTTACTGCACGACCAAAGAATTCCTGGAAGCTTAAGCGTGATGTACGAGCTTTTCCACCAATACAAGTGATTTTTGCCAAAGATGAAAGTACTGCTGTTTTTGCTCCGTGCCATGGAGACCACTGACCAACCCGAGGATCAAAGCCGTAAGACATTAAAGAAACTGTAGAAGTTTCCCGAGGAGATACTACAGGGATTTTTGCAGACATAGCTGCTTCTGGTGTATTCTGATATTTTCCACCATATGGGAAAAGAACTGTTGAAGCACCAATAGAACCGTCAAAGCGTTCACCAAGACCACGCTGTGAACAACAAGCCAGGTCTGATATGTTAGCTTTCCAGGCAGCTGTTACGTGATTGTTTACACAACCTTCACATTTAACACCTTTGTTTAATTCTGCAGCAACAGAATCAAGTGGGTTCAAAAGTGGAGATTTTGCAGGTTCTGCAGGCTGTTCAATTACTGCATTTGCTTCGTGATGAGCACCAGCAGCATCCAGGAATTCACGACCAATATCAACGATTGTTTTACCCCGCCATTTCATAACAAGGCGGTTTGTATCTGTAACAACTGCAACAACTACAGCGTTCAAGTTTTCTTTCTGAGCTTCTGCAATAAAGCGGTCTACATCAGCTTTGCGAACAACTACAGCCATACGTTCCTGTGATTCAGAAATTGCAAGCTCTGTACCGTTCAAACCATCATACTTCTTTGGGACTTTGTCCAAGTCGATTTCTAGCCCTGGTGCCAATTCACCAATAGCAACTGAAACACCACCGGCACCAAAGTCGTTACAGCGGCGAATCATTAAACTAACTTCTTTATTACGGAAAAGGCGCTGAATCTTTCTTTCTTCTACGGCGTTACCTTTCTGAACTTCTGCAGCGGCTGTTGTAACTGATTTTACAGTATGAACTTTAGAAGAACCTGTAGCACCACCAATACCATCCCGGCCAGTACCACCACCAAGAAGAATGATAATATCACCTGGTTCTGGACGTTCACGAATAACTGTATTTTCTGGAGCGGCCGCAATTACAGCACCAAGTTCCATTCGTTTTGCAGCGTATCCTGGGTGATAGATTTCTTCTACCTGACCAGTTGTAAGACCAATCTGGTTACCGTAAGAAGAGAATCCCTGAGCAGCTTCGCGAACGATTTTCTGCTGTGGGAGTTTACCTTTCATTGTTTGTGAAAGTGGAACAGTTGGATCTGCGGCACCAGTAATACGCATTGACTGGTAAACCCATGAACGGCCTGAAAGTGGGTCACGGATTGCACCA
>JAEDFX010000067.1 GCA_016297805.1 Treponema sp.
AACTGGCTTCATTGCTGTCATGTATGAACGCAATTTACGTCCTACAACTTCGATTGGGTGGTTGCGGATTTCTGCGTTTACTGCAACTAATTCTGCATTGCTTACGCCGTTGTCTTTAAGTTCAAGACCTTTACCAATAACGTCTGTGTGGAGTTTTGGCATCAAGTCTTTAGCCATCATTGGAGCTGCAACGCGAGCAAAGAGGTAACATCCGTATTCAGCTGTATCAGAAATTACTTTGTTCATTTCGTACAAGCGTTTGCGGTCAATAAGGTTAGCAATAAGAGGAACTTCGTGGAGTGATTCATAGTAAGCAGATTCTTCTTTGATACCAGCATCAACCATTGTTTCGAATGCCAATTCACAACCAGCTTTAATCATAGCAACCATCAAGATACCTTTATCAAAGTATTCCTGTTCGCTGATTTCTTCTGTTGATTCTTTATTGTTTTCGAAAGCAAGCTTACCTGTTTCTTCACGCCATGCAAGGAGGTTCTTGTCTCCATTAGCCCAGTCTTTCATCATTGTGCTTGAGAATTCACCAGAAATGATGTCATCCATGTGTTTCTGATAAAGTGGAGCAAGCAAAGTTTTGATTTCTTTAGAAAGAGCATTAGCCTTGATTTTTGCAGGGTTAGAAAGGCGGTCCATCATACCTGTTACGCCACCCCATTTAAGAGCTTCAGAAATAACATTCCAACCGTGCATAAGGAATTTTGTAGCATATTCAGGAGCAATTCCTTCTTCAATCATCTTGTCGTAACAAACGATTGTACCAGCCTGGAGCATACCACAAAGAATTGTCTGTTCACCCATAAGGTCAGATTTAACTTCAGCAACAAAGTCAGATTCAAGAACACCAGCTTTTGAACCACCCATACCAACAGCCAAAGCCTTAGCAATTGCCCAACCTTTTCCTTCTGGGTCATTTGCTGGGTGTACAGCGATAAGATCAGGTACACCAAATCCACGTTCAAATTCGTGGTAAACTTCTGTACCAGGACCTTTAGGAGCACACATAACAACTGTAATATCGTCACGGATAATCATACCTTCTTCAATCATGTTGAATCCGTGTGAGTACCACAATGCAGCACCTTTCTTCATTCTCTTCATAACTTCTGTAATAACAGGAGTGTGCTGCTTATCTGGAGTAAGGTTACCAACCAAGTCAGCAGTTGGAATCATTTCGTCATATGTTCCAACTTTAAAACCGTTTTCTGTAGCGTTTTTCCAAGACTGGCGTTTTTCTGTAATAGCAGATTCACGGAGAGCGTAAGAAACATCCAAACCTGAATCACGAAGACACATACCCTGGTTCAATCCCTGAGCACCACATCCAACAATAACAATTTTCTTTCCCTTAAGAGCGTTTACTCCATCAGCAAATTCTTCTTTTGCCATAGAACGACAATGTCCCAACTGAAGGCGAGCTACACGCCAAGGAATTTTGTTAAAATAATTTTCACCCATTTTGGTTTCCTTATAAATAAAATTTTGGTGGCATCCGGCTAAAGCCGGTCGGGGGTTCCGTGGTTCGCTAACGCTCATCCTCCTCAGTCGCTCACCATAGGGTTCGCTCCTTGCGGTGGACTAAAGCCACTACATCCCCTTGCCTTTTTTACAATTATAACTATACCTTTAAAAGTATCTTGCGTAAAGTGAATTAATAGAAATATAATATTGCAAATTATGCAACAATATGATTAGTAGGGAAAAGTGATGATAACTTGAGAAAATATACTTTTACCATTATTATTCTATTAATATGAAGGCTAGAACAGTTCCACTTTTATTTTTATTTGTTGCATTAATCCTTGGTGGTATTTTTTTTGTATCAAGAAAATTTTTTGTTAGTGGAGAAAAAACATTAACCCGTGCAAAAATTGTAACGCCAAAATCTTCAGAATCTGCAGAAGTTGAAAATGAAAAAAAATCATCATCTATCGAAAGTGAAAAATATGAAACTTTTGTTCCTTTGTATACTGGTGAAACATTAATCAGTGCTCTTACAATAGATATTAATAATGACGGTTATGACGATGAAGTTATTATCGTAAGAAAATCTAACTCTCAGAATTTATGGCTTGTAGCAGCTTTGATTGATCCGGAATCTGGAAATTATGAGCGTCTTGAGCCAATCTCAACAGAATTTACCAGAACAAGAACTTTCTCATATAGTGGAATGGATATTACAGGTGAACATAAAACAGCCCTTATTTATCAAGGTGTAAATGATGAAGGTAAATCTGTAATGGAAATCTTCCTTTGTAAAACAAATAATGGCAGAAATGAACTTGTAAATATTGGTGATTTTACTTGTGACGGAACAGTATTTATTCAGCAGACAGAACGTTCTGAATCTTACGAGCTTTCTTTATCAAGAGGAGAAAGTTTTTCAGTATGGGTTTACAAATCCGAAAAAGAAACTGAAGGTGAAACAGAAAAGAAAAACGCTTCTGTTGGACGAAATCAAATTCAGCAGGAATATAAATGGAATCCTGCAACTCAGAAATATGAACTTTTTCAGGAAATAAAAGTAACTGCAGGACGACTTGCAGCAAAAGAATTGTCAAGAATTCAAGACGGAACTGTAGAAACTTTTGCATCCTTCCTTGATGGTCTTTGGTATAAAACTTCCAATACAGATGGAAATATCAGATATCTATACTTCAATTATGAGGATAAAGAAATAGTACAGCTTCTTTCAGATACACAGGAAGTTTACGAGTGGGAAAACAGCAATCTTCGTCATAACGGAATTTATCTTACTGCTGTTAATGCAGATATTATGAATCTTCATCGTCGTTTTGATATAGCCCTTGTAAATGTGGATGAAATTAAAGTAACTCTTCGTGATGATATCAACCTTCTTATCAAAGAAAACACTTTGTGGGATGGACAGTATAAAAAAATGGGACTCCAGAGTTCTTTTGGAGATAATGCAAAAGAAAATCTTTTGAAAACCTATAATAGGGTATTAAAAAAAGAAAATGGCTGGGTTTCTTCAGATATTATGGATTCTATTAGTTTTTCAGAATGTACCTATACTTTACAAACAAGTGATATAACAGAATCTGGAATTTACACTACACAGCAAATAGGTAATTATAATGTGATTCAGTTCCGTTCAGATACAGAGAATTCTGTTTTAAATGAATATTATTCAATGCAGTTTGGAACAAAAACAGTTACAGAAACCATTAAAAAGAAGACTGTGGAAACTGTTGTGACTGATTATGATACATTGATTTTTACACCTATAAAAGTAACTCCAACAGATTGTTTTGCAGCAGAAGGTCGCTTGTTTACATTGACCAAAGACTAGATGACAATTATATAGTTTTGCATTATAATAGTGCGTTATGAATGCTAACGAACTTCGCTCAAAATATATTGAGTTTTTTAAATCTAAAAATCATGCTGTAATTTCTGGACAGTCTTTGATTCCAGAAAATGATCCTTCCGTATTGTTTACAACTGCCGGAATGCACCCTTTAGTTCCATATTTGCTTGGTGAAAAACACCCTGCCGGAACTCGTCTTACTGACTATCAGAAATGTGTACGTACCGGTGATATTGATGAAGTAGGTGACCCATCTCATCTTACTTGTTTCGAAATGCTTGGTAACTGGTCTTTGGGAGACTATTTCAAGAAAGAATCAATTGCTTTCTCTTACGAATTCCTTACATCAAAAGACTGGCTTGCTTTGGATCCACGCAAACTCTCTGTAACAGTATTTGCTGGTGATGAAAACGCTCCTCGTGATGAAGAAGCTGCTTCTGCTTGGAAATCAGTTGGTATGCCAGAAGATAAAATTGCTTACCTTCCTGCCAGCGATAACTGGTGGGCTGCTGGTCCTACAGGTCCTTGTGGTCCTGACACAGAAATTTTCTACTGGGTTGGAGAAGGTCTTCCACCACAGGGTTCAAACAAAGGTACAGATTCTGGAAACTGGATGGAAATCTGGAACAACGTATTCATGCAGTTCAACCGCGTAGATGAAAAAACTTTGGAACCACTTCCAAAGAAAAATGTTGATACAGGTATGGGGCTTGAAAGAACTAACTGTATTCTCCAGGGAAAAACATCTGTTTATCTTACAGAAGTTTTCCAGCCAATCATTAAAACTATTGAAGGTCTTTCTGGCTATACTTATGGTACAGATGCAGAAAAAGATAAATCAGTTCGTATTATTGCTGACCACTCTCGTTCTTCAGTATTTATTCTTGGTGACCAGAAAGGTGTTACTCCAGACCGTGTAGGTGCTGGTTATGTACTCCGTCGTTTGATTCGTCGTGCAGTTCGCCATGGAATGAAGCTTGGTATCGACAAAGACTTTATGGCAGAAATTGCTGCTACAGTAATTGAAAACTTCAAGGTTGCTTATCCAGAACTGGAAGAAAACAAACAGAAAGTATTCAATGAACTTACTGCAGAAGAAGCAAAATTCCGCAAGACTCTTACAAAGGGTGAAGCAGAATTCCAGAAGCTTCTTCCAAATCTTATGAAAAATCCTAAAAAGATTATTTCAGGAAAAGTTGCATATAACCTTTATGAAACATACGGTTACCCACTTGAACTTACTCAGGAATTAGGTGCCGAAAACGGCTTTACAGTTGATATTGAAGGTTTCAAGGAAGCTGAACGTAAACATCAGGAAGCTTCAAAAACTGCTGATGCAGGTGCTGCAAAAGGTGGTTTGGCAGAACAGTCTGATGTTACAACTAAATACCATACTGCTACACACTTGTTACAGCAGGCTTTGGTAAACGTTCTTGGCAATCAGGTTGCTCAGAAAGGTTCTAACATTAATAACGAACGTATGCGCTTTGACTTTACATTCGAACGTCCAATGACAAAAGAAGAAATTGCACAGGTTGAAGCAATCGTTAATGAACAGATTAAAGCTGACTTGCCAGTAACAATGCAGGTTATGCCACTTGATGCTGCAAAGGCTGCTGGTGCACGTGCTTTGTTTACAAATAAATATGGTGAAGACGTAAAAGTTTACACAATCGGTAAAGATGTTGATAAGGACTGGTTCTCTAAAGAAGTTTGTGGTGGACCTCACGTTCAGCATACAGCACAGATTGGTGACTTCAAAATTGAAAAGGAACAGTCTTCTTCAGCTGGTGTTCGCCGTATTCGTGCAACAATTTCTGGTGGATTACCATTAGACAAATAATTTATATAAAATCAAATAATCTCTGTAACTATAATAATTAGTGATTGTTATGGTTACAGAGAGAGAATAATTAATCGAAGGATTTATAAAAATGAAAAAAATTGCTCTTGCATTGATGATTTTCTGTTTGACTGCTGCGTCTGTTTTTGCACAGTCAGACTTACAGGTTTTAGCTGTTGTTAAATTAAATAAAAACGAATCAATCACTGTAAAACAATTAAAGGCTCGTTGCGATGTTTATCAGAAACAGGTAAATCGTGCTCTTACTGTTGATGAAAAGAAAAAGGTGCTTAATACACTTATTGAAGAGAAGCTTGTTCTTCAGGCAGCACAGAAAGCTGGTTTGAATATTCCAGACAGTTATGTTGATCAGTATTTTGCTCAGGGAATGAGTCAGTCAATTGGTGCTCAGGTAACAGAAAAAGAGCTTGCTGAAATGGTAAAGAAAACACAGGGAATTACACTTGATGAACTCCTTATCAAGCAGGTTGGAATGAATGTTGCTGAATACAAGAACTATTTAAGAAATCAGCTTATGATGCAGCAGTATGTAGTTCAGCAGAATCAGGCTAGCTTGCAGAAGGTTGCTCCAACAGATGAAGAAATCCGTATGGCATATGAAAGTAATAAGGCTCAGTTTGTTTGGAATGATATGGTAAAGGTTTTACTTGTAATTGTTCCAAAAGCAGATAATTCAGATGCTGCAAAATTAAAGCTTAATGATTTGTTGAATAAATATAAGGATAAGAAAATGACTGCAGAACAGATTTCTATTCAGTCTGGTTCTGAAGGCTCTGGCTACCAGGCAGGTGAAATTCTTGTTCCAAAAAATGAAGCTTCAGCAAATGGTATTGGAATGACTTTGCAGAATCTCTTATACATTTTCTCTCAGAATGAAGGATATTGTTCAGATATTCAGGAAACAGAAAAAGACTTTAGATTTATTAGTATTTTGAAAAAATATGATGCTAAAATGCTTGCTATAAGTGATATTGTTCAGCCAGAATCTACAGTAACTGTTTATGATTATATCCGCTCTTCTATTACACAGCAGAAACAGATGGCTTTTGTTCAGCAGGCTGCTCAGGATTTATCTAAGTCTCTTAACACTTCAGATAATGTTGAAATGAAAAAAACAGGAGCTGCTTTGGATAAACTCCTTGCTTGGGGAGAATAATAATGTCTCGTAGAAAAAGTAGAATTCTTGCATTTCAGGCTTTATATTCATGGGATGTTAGTAAAGAATCTTTAGATAATATTTTGTCATTTTCATGGTTGCAGAAGGATTCTGAAATTGCTGCAGGCGTTGAACCTTCTGCTCCTTCAGAAACAGCAAAAGAAGAACAGACATTTGCCAGTTTTATTATTGCTGGTACTGTTGACCATGTAGATGAAATTGATAAGATAATTGAATCTCATCTTTCAGCAAACTGGAGTATGGATCGTCTGAATAAAGTGACACTTGCTATTTTAAGAACTGGTGTTTACGAAATCTTATTCCAGAAGAATGTGGATTCAAACATTATTATTGACGAAGCGGTTAATATTGCCAAAGAGTATGGCACTGATGATTCCTATAAATTTATTAATGCTGTGCTTGATAAAATAGGAAAAGATGAATCGTCAAAATAAGCAAAAATCTTATTTTTTATTTATAATATCTTCTTTCATTTTGTTCTGCTTTTCTGCTTGTAGTATGAGGGCAGAACAAAACTCGTTAACAAGCCAATTTGAAACGATAGATGCTCTGATTAGTCAAAATCAGATGCAGAGTGCAATAAAAGAACTTAAAAAAACTGAAAAACGTGTATACGATTCCTGGTCATATATTGGAATATATAAACGTTATGCACAAATTGGTGAAACAATATCAGCAGAAAAATTACTGAAAAAAGCACTTAAAAAAAACAGCCAGAATTCGGAACTTCTTGCTGTATATACAAATTTTCTTATAAGAAATAACAGAAATGAAGAAGCAAAAAAAGTTGCTGAAAAATTAAAAGGATCAAAATACGCTTCTCTGTATTCAGAAATCATTTTGAAAGAGGCTCTTGAAAAAGCTAAAACAGAAAATGTTTATTCTTTCTTTCAGGATGAACAGTTCTATCAGATTTATATGGATGCCTATGAAGGAAGTAAAAATCCTATCTGGATTCGTAATTGTGCTGTTTATGATGTTACTCATGGATTGTATGGTCAGGCATCATTGTTGAATCCTCCAGCATATTCAGATGCAGATGATGCATTTTTCTGGGCATTAGTTTTATACGATGCAGGAAAATTTGATTATGCTGTTTCTGCGGTAGAGAAATCTAGAAAATTTCTTAACGATTATAATAATAAATCTCTTTTTAAAACATCATTTATACAGCAGGTGGCCTTGGAGTCTGATGCATATATGGCTCTGTCAGAAATGGAAAATGCAGAAAAGGCAAGACAGGAAATTGTTTTAAATCTTGATAATTTAAAATTAAGAAAAACAGATGAAGAATTGCTTCCTGTGATTCTTGCAAATAGTGCTATTTGGGCAGGCAATCAGGGAATGGATGATAATTGTGCAGATTTGCTTTTCTATATTGTTAATCATTGGCCAGATTATGTTCCAGCTCTGATTATGTATTCTGAATTTGCATATAAATCAAATCTTGAACGTAAAGAAGACACAGAGATAAAAGCATTAAGACGAGCAGGTATTGCTTCTCTTGAAATGGAAAAATATGATAACCGCAGGAAGATTCCATTAAGTGATGCAATGTACAGAATGGATGAAGCATTAAAAAGAAATGCAGATCCATATTTAAGTATTGCAAAGATGGATTTACGATATAAAACAGATTCTTCTTTGTCTGCTAAGGATAAATATAGAGATTTGTGGAAAATGCTGGAAAACAACTATGTTGAAGGCGAAAAATATCATATGCTGCTTGTTCAGTATGCAGTAAGCTTCTTGATTTCTGCTAAATATTATGAAGATGCATGGGATTTATTCCATATGTATGTAGTTGATCATGGAACATACAATGATAAAGAGGGATTCTGGGAACAATTTGTAAAACAATTGAAATATTACGATTTGCCTATTGTTGAAATTGGTGGTTGGTTTGCCGCTGATCAAAAAAGGGCAGACGAAGCTATTCGTATTTATGAATATTGTGTTTATGAAAGCTCAGGCCTTCTGGAGGATGGATTAATTTCTCAAAATGTAAGTACTGCTTCCTGTATGAATCTTGCTGATATTTATTTTTCAATTGGAAAGAAGAGTAAAGCGTTGGATTTGTATGGAAAGGCTGCTGGTCGCGAAAGTAATAATGCCAGACGAGCTAACATTTTTTACAGAATTGCATGTATATATGCTGCTGATGGAGATATAAAAAATGCCCTCCGTTCTGCAGAATACGCATCATCTTTATATCCTGAAAACGAAAGGGCATCAATCTTAAAGGATAAGCTAAAGGCTAATCCTATTCAATTATCGCAATAATATACGAGGCGTCAAGGCACGCTTCGCTTAAAGCCTTGACATCCTCGTTTATCATTGCGCTATTCAATTATCGCAATGATATCTGACATGCGGAGTATAAGGTGATCTTCACCGTCGATTTTAATCTGTGTGCCGGCATATTTGTCGTACATGATTTTATCACCTTTTTTTACAGTAACTTTTACTTCATCAGTTCCTGGTCCAACTTCAACAACTGTAGCAGTCTGTGTTTTTTCCTGAGCTGCTTCTGGAATGATAATTCCAGATGATGTTTTTGTTTCTGCTTTGTCATTTTTTACCAAAACTCTGTCTGCTAATGGTTTAATTTTCATCTATATCACCTCTAATAAAATTAAATGTTTTATTACTATAAAAATAATAAAACATTTGTATAAAGGCAAGCAAATTATTTGCTTAATTTTTTAGATATTACTTGAACTCCAATCATAATGGCAATCATAATTAAACCAATAATATCAGTTGAAGTTTCTGGAATTACACAAAGTAATCCTGCTGCAGCAAAAAGTAATCTTTCTACAACATCAAAAGTTACTGTTATTCCTTTTGCCTTACCAGCACCGTAGAAGATTCCAGTATTTTTAAGACAGTAACCTTCAAGTCCAACACTAATACCGAACATTCCAATTAATGCAGAGAAACATGTCCAGATAATTGAAAGAGGAGTAGCATCAATCATAAGAATAGTAGGATTGTAAACTAACATGTATGGAACAATAAATGCCCCGATTGCAAGCTTTGTTGCGTTTACTGCTGTCTTCATAGGCTTTGCTTTAGCGATAGCGGCACCAGCAATAGCAGCAAGTGCAACTGGAGGAGTTACATCGGCAATAATGCCAAAATAGAAAGCAAACATGTGTGCAGGAAGAATCTGGATTGGTAATGCATCAGCTGCTCCTGCACCATAAATACATTTAACAATTGCAGAAGCTGTAATTGTAGAAGTAATAAGATAGTTGGCAGTTGTTGGAGCACCCATACCAAGAATGATTGAAGCAATCATTGTAAATATAAGGGTAAGGAAAAGTTTTCCGTGTGCAAGCATTACCAGACCTGAACCAAGTTTGAGACCAATACCTGTAAGTGTTACAATACCAATAATAATACCTGCCATAGCACAGGCAATTGCTACAGAAATAATATTTCTTGCGGCTGCACAAATAACTTCTACAATATCTTTTCCACCGAAAGTAGGTTTACGACCGTTTGCCAAGTCAACAATTGAAACTACGATTCCAATTACTACACAACAAACGATTCCCATTAATGCGGCAAATACTGCAGTAAAACCGGCACAAAGGAAGTAAATTATTACTACCAGAGGAAGAATCATATAACCTTTTCTCACGAAAAGAGGCCAGAATTTTGGAAGCTGATCCTTTGGAAGTCCTTTAAGTCCTAATTTCTTTGCTTCAAGATGAACTGTAATAAAAATACCTGTAAAATACAAAAATGCAGGAATAATTGCGGCTTTTACAATTGTAATGTATGGAAGACAAAGACTTTCTGCCATAAGAAAGGCTGCAGCACCCATAATTGGAGGCATAAGCTGACCTCCGGTTGATGCGGCGGCTTCTACGGCACCTGCAAATTCACCTTTATATCCAAGTTTTTTCATCATTGGAATAGTGAAAGAACCAGAACCTACCGTATTTGAAACAGATGAACCAGATACTGTACCAAGTAATGCAGAAGAAAGAACTGCAACCTTTGCAGGACCACCTGAAGCTCCACCGGCAATTGCGTTACATGCATCAATAAAGAACTGGCCTATACCTGTTTTTTCAAGTAAAGCACCAAAAAGAATGAACAGGAAGATGAAGGTTGAACAGGCAGCAATTGGAGTTCCCATAATACCTTCTGTTGTGTAAACCAAGTGAGAAACAACACGGTGAAGTGAATTTTTACGAATATTAAAGAAGCCTGGAATGTAGCGACCAAGGAATGCATAAAGAATGAAACAGGCAGCAATAATCATAATAGGTACACCAACAATGCGACGACAGCTTTCAAAAAGAATCAGGATAGCAATAATTCCAACTGCAATATCAAAAGCTGTATAAATACCTGCACGAGAATACAAAGGTTTCAAATTAGAACCAAAAGTATTGTTTATGATGTTCAGGAAGTTTTCTGAATAACCGGCAACAATATAGAACCAGCAGGCAAATCCAAGAACTCCCAAAACAACATCATACCAAGGTAAGGTATTTTTTGACATTTTTTTTGTTGCAGGGAAAAGCAAAAATGCCAGTAACTGTACAAAAGCAAGATGAGTTGCTCTGAGAATCTGAGCTGTAATCAATCCTGAAATTGTGGCATACAACTGGAAAACTACAAAAATGACAGAAATAACAACAGTGACCCATTGGCGCCAGCATTTATGTTCGCGATAGGCTTGTTCCTTGTCTAAATCTTTCATCAATTGCTTCATTTCTTCTTCATTTGTTGTAGGAAGGAAATTTTCAATTGCTCCGCTAGAAGGTTGTAATTCATTATTTTGACTGATTTCGTCCATTTGGATCTCCTTATACCGTCGTTTTAATCGGCTTTAGTTTATTAAAAATATATTCAATGAGAGAAACTCTCTTTATTTCCAAAATTATACTGGTTTGTGGTGCAAAAAAACTTTTCAGAGGTAATTCATTTAATGGTTCACCAATAATTTCATTGGAAGAGTTACATTCTGAAATAGTATGATTTGCAATTATTCCCACTGCCATTAAAAGCCGTGGTACTCGTCTATTTATATTATTAATTATATAACCGTTTTCAAGAACTTCGAAGTCTGCTCCTTCGGTTTCTTCTGGTTCCGGAATTCCAGCTCCATAAGAAACAAAATGAGTCTTGGTCATTATTAATTCGCTGGTATTTTTATCAAATACATAATAATCATGAACACGCCCCTTGTTTACAGAATGTGTATAAGAGATACAAAATCCATTTTTGTACGATTTTACAGAATAGAATCTCTGTGCAGGATTTTTACGGTTGCTTATTGATAATGTATTTAAAAATGGAAAAAGAAATAGAAAGACTAAAAGCAAAAATGAAGAAATGCAGATGATATTTAGTTTTCTATTTCTTTTCACAATGATTAATTTAGTTCAACAATCCAAGTTCTTTAAAGTATTTTTTAGCACCTGGGTGGAATGGTACAGAAACACCTGTTACGGCTTCTGCAGCAGAAACTTCTTTACCTTTAGCGTGTGCAACAGCAAGTTCATCAAGATTTTCGAACAAAGCTTTAGTCATTTCGTAAACTGTGTCTTCGTCCAATTTAGCGTTTACAGCCAAAGTAGCTTTAATAGCCAAAGCAGCTGTATCCTCATCAGTTCCTTTGTATGTACCACCAGGAATTGTTGTTTTTGTGTAGTAGCTGTATTTGTCACAGATTATGTCTGCAGCAACACCATCAACTGGAATAAGAATCAAACCAGCTGTGAAAGCCAATTCCTGCAAAGCAGAGTTTGGAACACCAGCAGTAATGAAACATCCGTCCAAAGTACCATTCTGAATACCCTCAGCTGATTCTTTGAAAGAAAGATTTGATTTTTTAATATCATCAAATGTAAGACCGTAGCCTTCCATAATCTGTTTAGCGTTGAATTCTACACCAGAACCTGCAGCACCTACAGATATACGTTTTCCTTTGAAGTCTGCAATTGAAGTAATTCCACTTGCTTTAGAAACTGCAATCTGAACAACTTCTGGATACATTGTACCAATTGTCATAACGTTATGAAGTTTTTCGCCAGCAAACAAATCTGTTCCGTTGTAAGCATAGTCCATAACATCGTTCTGAACGATAGCGAATTCTGCTTCACCTTTGTTAATAAGACGAAGGTTTTCTGCAGAAGCACCAGTAGCCTGTGCAGTTACATTCATGTTTGCAACCTTTGTATTCCAGATGTTAGCAATAGCTCCACCAAATGGATAATAAGTACCTGAAGTACCACCAGTAGCAAGAATATAATTCTTGTTTGTTGCTTTCTTTTCGCCAGATTTAGAACAGCCTGTAAGCAATAAAGCTGTAGCCATTAAAACTGCTGAAATTGTGAATAATTTTTTCATTTTAACCTCCATAAAATATGAATAATTCTACTATATAACTAGGGCGTTTTTCAATGATTAGGAAGTTTTTCTTATGCCTTTTTGTGAATATTACAAAAAACTATAATTATG
>JAEDFX010000068.1 GCA_016297805.1 Treponema sp.
TAAATAGATAATCAAATAATGGAATATTGAGTATGAGAAATGATAAGAAAACAACTGGCCCTAAACAGACAGGAAAAAAAGTCACAAAAACATCTGATAGAAATAGAAAACCAACCTCACAGTTTAAGGAAAAAAAATCATCTGTCGTTTATTCAAAATTAAATTCACTTTTTAATATTTCCAATCTTCCTCCAGAATCAATTTCTGTGCTTAATAATTTTGATGATGTAATCCAGGGAGTAAAACCTCTTAATAGCAGACAACTCCAGCAGCTTCCAGATAATATCAGAAGCCTGTCACATCAGCTTACAGATCAGCGCAGTGAACGACGTCTTGGATATATGAATGACAATGTTCAGCTAAGTTCATACGTACGATACTACACTTGGTGGAATCTAGTACGACTCACAAGACTTTTCTCTAATCTTCCTGATTCAGTTTTTCCAAAAACAGACTGCGTAGCTCTTGATTTAGGTTCTGGACCTCTCACAGTTATTACAGCTTTGTGGCTTGCCCGCCCTGAACTTCGATCTTTGAAAATCAACTGGTATTGTCTGGATGTTTCAGCTAATTCTATGGCATTAGGTGAAGATGTATATCTTTCAACAGTAGCCCGCACCAGTGGAGAACCTTGGAAAATAATTCGTGTAAAAGGTTCCTTTGGTACAAATATTCGCCAAAAAGCAGATTTTATTACCTGTGCAAATATGTTTAATGAACTTGATCAGGCTAGCGATATGCCTCCTGAATTCCAGTCAAAAAAATATTTTGACCAGTTAAAAAATTATGCGTCTCCATCTGCTACATTTATTCTTGTTGAACCTGGAGTTCCTAAAGCTGCTAGAACCTTAAGTTTGTTGCGTACAAGATTTCTTGGAATAGGAAAGACAATAGCAGCCCCTTGTCCTCATGCTGATGAATGTCCAATGAATGGATTTAAAGCTTATACTGGAAGCCGTAACAAATGGTGTAATTTTGCTTTTAACACAGATGATGCTCCTGCTAAACTACTAAAACTATCTGAAAGGGCTAAACTTCCTAAAGAACGGGCAACATTAAGTTTTATTGCTGTTTCAAATGAGAATATATCTGATGCAAAAAATTCTGATTTATTATGTCGGGTTGCTTCGGACCCAATTAAATTACCTGGATATAGAACCGGTTATTATGCCTGCAGTAAATTAGGACTGTCTTTATTAACTGTACCACAGATGGATGATAAGAAACAATTAACAAGTGGAGAATTACTCAGCGTTAAAATAAAAACACCGGACTCTCTTCCAAAGGACGAAAAATCCAGTGCTTGTATAATAAGTCTATAAATTATTTTACAAATTTACCAACTACTGCAAGTACAATTCCAACTATCATAATGTAGAAACCATACATAGCATTCTTAAGCATGTGTTTTGCAATTGCAGAGTACATTTTGCTCTGTGTAAAACCAATGATAAGAACTATAACACCAACTACCAAAGCCAAAACAGCAATCATTTTTACCAATCCATCTGCTGGTAATTTAATTCCAACCAATGGAAGAACAGCATATACAAGCCCAACAATTGCACCTACAAAAAGAATAAGTGCTCCAATTGCAGCAAATCCACCATTATCAATATGTTTGATAAATGAAAGACCATTTGCTGTAGAACCAAAAAGTCCTTTAAACATTGGCAAGCAGAATCCAAGTACTGCTAAAGCCATTCCACAAAGATACAAATAATTAACTGATGATTTCTTTCCCATTTTTTTCTCCTTTATTTCAGTGGGGTATCAACTTTTTCTCTCTACAAAAACTACTTTTTAAATATAACAACTTATTTTAACACATTATGTGTAAACCGCAACATTTCTATAGAATTATCCTTCGCTTAACTCAAGAACCACCCTTCTACAAGCTCAGGGACCTCAAATACTTATCAAATAAATATAGTTTTTGTATCCTTACACAAATACTGTACTGCCTGACGGCCTGTATAAACCGCAATAGGAAGACCGCCAGGCATCATTATTCTTAAACCTGCAAAATACAAGCCTTTTATTCCACATTTCTGAGGATAATTATCCTGTTTTCCTTTAACATTCCAGACACTCATCCAGCTTCCTTCGTAGGAACCACAGTAGCGCTCATAAGTACAAGGAGTTGCCACATCAATAACTTCCAGATTATTTTTTACTTCCGGAATAAATTCTGAAACAGCATCAACAAAAAGACGACCAAGCTCATCCTTTTTTGCTTTGTATGTACCATCTTCTTTTGCAGTTTTCCAGAATTTATAACAATCTCCTATTAACAGACATGTAATAGAAGTACCTCCCTCTGGAGAATGATCTTTATAACGTGCATAGTTATTGATTCTGATTTCAGACCATTTACAGCCTGCATATTCCAACGGTTTTTTTAAAGGAAGAATACAGGCATAAGGCAGCTCAGACAAATCTGCTTTTACACCAAGACTTACAAAAATATTCTGTTCTGTAATTACATTTTTGCGCATCTTGTTTGCCCAAGGCTCGTTTATTGGTTCTTCAAAAAGAGAATCGATTGCAGCACGAGCATCCTGAGTTACTATTACAGCATCAGCAGGAATTTCGCCATTCTTTGTACGAACACCCTTTACTTCACCATTTTCAACAATTACCTTTTCAACCTTTGAACGATATTGGATTTTTCCGCCCAATGCAGTAAATGTATCCGCCATATTTTTACCAATCTGAATTGACCCACCATGAGGATATCCACAATCACCACTGGCAAAAGAACCAAGTGTATAAATGAAAGATAAAGCGTTGTATCTATATCCAATTACGCTCATTAATAGATGTCGGAGATTTTCATTTTTAAATTTGCCAACATAGTCTTCAAAACTGATTTTTGTAAGACCTGGTACTTTAATGACCGCAGGAAGCATTTTTATAAATTCAAGAGGATTAAAACCCGCTGGAGTTTTACACTTACATCCTGGCACATCAAAAACAGGCATATGAAAATTTGAGAAAGCCTTCACGTCGCTGCAGAGTTTTTTTATCATTTTTTTATCTTCTGGAGCATATCGAAGAAGTTCTGCTTTCATATCATCAAAATAACGATACAAGCTTACCTGATTTTTCCCGTCATAAACTGTGTATAAGGGGTCACGATTTTCAATTGGATTATTTTCCTGAAGAGCACCAACTTCTTTCCAGATTCGATGCAAAGGCATTTTAGTTGAAGAACCAGTTAGCCAATGCATTCCACCTTCAAAAAAATAACCTTTGCGACTCCAACCTGTTGAAAGTCCGCCAAAGGTAATATGCTGTTCAAGAATTGTTACATCAAATCCGGAACGGGCAGCATAAATCCCAGCCGATAAACCAGAAATACCCGCTCCAACTATAATAAGTTTTCTCATAAGCTTATATTTTTCATTGTGATATAGAATGATAAAACTGTTGTTATAAATGACATTGTTGCTGTAAGCAATCCAAGGAACCAGCTTCCAGATGGTGTATAACCAGCAGAATAAATATTGGTTTCTGGAGGTATAGAACTTTTTTTCGAAAGCTTTTTTCCATTCTTATCTGTAATTTTAACAATTGAGAAAGGATTTGCAGCTTTATTAATTCCACCTGCCAAGTTTACATAATATTCCCAATCACGGTCTGGTTGATAAGCAAAAGTTCCTGCAGCACCAACTGAACCTGTTACAGTAACATAATATTGAGTATATGGAATTACAAGAATATCATCTGCCTCAAGAACAACATCTTCTGGTGTTTCTTGATTTTTTGATGGATATAAAATTGCATTCAAATCAATTTTAATTTTTTCTTCATTTTCCTTATCATTTGGATTACGCCATACATAAGCGTTTGAAAGATCTGAAGAATTAGTAAACATTGCAGCATTTTCCAAAGCAAACTGAATACAACTTTTTCCTTTTGATAATGGAATCTTTAATCTAGATGATGCAGTATGTGCTGTAACAACAGTACCATATTCGGTTCGTACTTCATTACCATCACTGTCAACTTCTTCTGCAACCTTTTTAGTTTTGTAATCGTAATATGGATTAATTGCTCCTTCAATATATACAACAGACTGCTGATCCTGTAATGATGCAACATATACCTTATCATAACAAGCAATTGGAGTATCAATATGCAAGTCAGTTTCTTTCATTGCTGTAGCTTCATATAAATCTTTAGAACCAGTAAATCTATCTAACTGAATATTATTTTTGTCAGCACTTGGTGAAAATCCATCTGCATAATCAAAAATCAAAGAATTCAGTTCTTCACCAGGAAGCAATTCATATTTACCAGGACGCTTTACAGCACCATTAATTTCCACAATACGATCAAGTTTCTGAAGGATAATTGTATCTCCTGGTCTTAAATATGGATCCTGTGAAAAATCTCCATCACGGTCTGCTTTAAAAAGGTCATATTGAGTTGAAATTCCATCTGCAGAAACAACGGTAAATAATCGAGTTGAAGCATATCCTGTAGCATAGGCTTTTACAATTTCAGAAGCACGCATAAGAGCCCAAGCTTCAAGAGTCTGTGCCTTTTCAACCTCACCCTTTACATAAACGTGGAACTGGGCTGGGTTTGAAAGGAAAAACTGTATTCCGCCACTAGGATAATTGTTTACAATAAGTGCTTCAACTTTATTTTTGAATTCCTGCAAAGTTAAACCCTGTGCATTAATAATACCAAGATTTGCAATACGAACACGGTATGTACTGTCTACAGAAATAGAAAAACTACCACTTGAATATGCCAGAGTATAAATATCACCAGCTGTTACAAGATATTCATTGGTAGCCATGGCCACCTGAGCTTTTTTTACGTTATCTGTGGATGTAAAAGTTAATGCTGAGGATGAATCTTCGCTTTTCTTTTCTGAAGCCGCAAAAACAACTCCAGAAAGAATTACTGCCGAAATCATAAAAGAAATAAGATTTTTGTATATTTTCTTCATCGTTAGTTTCCTTATTTAGTAGATTTAAGCTTTGCCATAGCTTCAGGATCTTTTTTGATATTTTCAATTGCGTTCAAAAGGAAAGCTAAGAAAATGGAAATAAAGAAAGCTGCAAATGTTACAATAATACAAAGTTTTCCACGGCTAGGGCCAGATTTAATATCTGGAATTGATGGACGTTCCAAAACCTGGAATACAGGAGTTTCAGTCTGCATATCAACTTTCAAGAGCTCCAGCTGTGTTCTAAGCTGAGTGTAAACTTCCTGTTGAGCATTAAGTTCCAGTTCAAGACGTTTCTGTTCAATAGAATATTCTTTTGTCCACATAGCACGTCCTTGTGCAACCTTGTCCTGCAAAGCAGCCATTTCCTTTGTAAGTCTTAAAATTTCCTTCCAAGAAGTATCAATATTCTTTTCAAGGTTAGCTTTTGAAATCTTGTTTTCATCAATACCCAGTTCATCCAATTTGTTTGAAATCCAGTCAACTGTAAAATCAATTACCTGAACAGAGAACTCAGGTTCTATACCTTCACTGGAAATTGTAAGCACTCCTGTTTCTGAATCAAACTCTGTTTTAAGAGCTTTTTTTAAAACTTCACGAGTATTTGCAATTGGTGATTTTTCAAACTCATATTTTGTATATAAGTCAAAATGCTCTGCTACTGCATCATAAAATGGGTTTGAAGATGTAAGATAAAGTATAAGGGCACTATTGCTTGAACCACCACCACTACCAAGGTTAATTCCAAGTAAAGCTGCAGCAGCACCAGCTGTACTTGAGGCACCACCTTTTCCACTACCGCTGCTATCCTTAATCAACATATTAGCTTCAACTTTATAAGTATTTGGTAAATATGACTTCTCTGGAGGAAGCTTCAACGAAATAACTGAATAAATTACCACACCAACCATTGCCAGTGCTGTAATAATTATAATCATCCATTTTCGACGTAATAAAACTGCAAACAAATCAATTAATGAAATTTCATCATCGTTAACATCTTGAACCTGCTGAGGTTTAATTTCGTTATCCTGTAGCATTGCTTATCCTAATCCTTTAAAATATTCTATATATAAACTCTGTAAACAACAAATAGTAACATAGAATTCAAGTTGAATTCAAGGAAAACTGTATTTCGATTTACCGTTTACTTGAAATTACCCATATTTGCGTTTATACTTTTTGGGTATGAGTATGTATATCTTTACAGGAATTTCTATAATTCTGTCTCTTATATTTATGCCAACCATTATTGCTTTTTGTAAAAAAGCTGGATTGTATGATTATCAGGATGAAAGGAAAATTCATTCCGGTAATATTCCTCGTTTAGGTGGCGTTGGCATTGTTTGTTCTTTTTTTATTGCAGCAATATTATTTATCTATTTCACAAAAGATATTGCACTATCGAAACATCTTCCTATTTTAATAGCAGGACTTATCATATTTGTATTTGCTATTGTTGACGATATTCTAAATCTTCCTGCAATTGTAAAGTTGATTGTTCAGCTTATCGCAGTTTCGATTGTTACATTTAATGGTTATAGATTTAATCAGATTATGAGCTGGGAAATTCCAACTGTTCTCAGTTATGTTCTTACTTTTGGATGGGTTTTAGGCGTAATCAACGCTTATAACTTGATTGATGGATTGGATGGTCTTTGCGGTTCCCTTTCAATTACTGCTGTAATAACATTGGGAATTCTTTATGCACTCTCTGGAAATAATGAAGCTGGTATCTGTTTTATTCTTGCTGGTGGAATTTTCGGATTCCTCTGCTTTAACTGGCCACCTGCAAAGCTTTTTATGGGTGACAACGGTGCTCAGTTTTTAGGATTTATGATTTCTACAATTCCTTTATATACTTCCAGCGATGTTTTTGAATATAATAAATTTTTTATTATGATTGCTCTTACAGCTTTCCCTGTATTTGATACAATAGCAGCAATCTGGCGTCGTATTAGAGATAAAAGACCTATTATGTCTGCAGACCGCTCACACTTGCACCATAAGCTTTTGAACCTTGGTTATACTAAACAACAGACATTATATCTTATTGTAGTTCTTCAGATTTTAGTATGTACTTCCGTAGTTATTTCTTTCTTCTTAGGAACTGTAAAAGGTTCGGCACTTTTGTTTGAAACTCTTGCATTCTTAATCCTGTTCTTTGCAATTATTCATTACACAAATAGAAGAGTAATGCTTCAGAACTCTCAAAAAGAAAATACTGAAAACAAATAATCTATCCAAATATTTCTAATTTGTGTTTAAGGCCCAGTTCATGGATTGTTTTTTCTAATGACTGGGCTTCTTTATTTTCTGTACGAATGTATTCGTTCAAATCTATTGGAAAACGATTCATGGAAAAATGCTGGAATACAAAAACTTTTTCCCAGTTTTCAGGAGAAGATAAAAGATATGTTGATTTCAGCACATTTTTATAAGCCCGGAAAATTCCCTTTTCCTTCAATTCAGAATAACCTACCAGCCATAATTCCGTCTGATTATTCTCTGAATCTGCCGCTCTGCACAAGTCTGTATGAAGCTTTGCAGTTCTCTCTGCCATCCAAATCTGAGATTCTTCTATTAAATCTGCAATCTTCTTTCCACCCTGCTTTGCGATTGTTTTCAGTTGATTTGTTTTTGCACTGTGAATTGGAGTTTTATTCAAAATAATTACATTTTTTCTAAAATCTATGTTCAGACAAGGATTCTTTTTGAAATATCCTTCTGCAATTTTTCCTGCCTGTCCAACCAGATATTTATTGTTTTTTGCCAGTTGTTCATCTTTTCCAGGGTTGTCACCAATTACAATAAGCCGAATATCATCTTCTGGGGTAATTTCATCAAGGGCTCGATTATATACAACTGTTGTCTCAAATGGATAATCAGGAGTTTTTGCAGCTATTGCAGCAGCTCTTTGCAGTTCCCTCAGTTCCGGTGCCAAATCACACCAAACCTGTACTTGTTTTTTTAGTTCTTCCTTAAAATCACAAAAAATTTTCCACTGCTGTTCAGTCATATCACATCCTTTTCCTTTGACATTTTTAATAACTCTTAAGAATATTCCATACTGCTTCTTGAATTTTTCTATTTGAACCAGTTCCTGCTATTTCAGCCTTATGGATAAATCCAACATCATAATATCCAAGAATATTTCCTGCAGTATGTACAACAAACTCATCTTTAAACAAACCATTTTCCAGAACAATCTGTGGAACAAGACCTATACCAAGTCCCAACTGAGCTATGGCAAGAATCGCTTCGTTTCCTTCTGTTTCAGCGGCAATAATTGGTTTTACATTACGAGACTTAATCCACTTATCAAAACGGGAACGGGCAAGACCTGTTTTTGGTAAAACAAGAGGAACCGTAGAAAGAATATCCTGAGGTGACCCTTCCAGTTTTGTATATGGTCCTTTTTTTGAAGCAGCATAAACCAAAGGGGTTTTTACAACACTTACCGTGTCCATAGAAGTCAGTCCGTTTTCTGGAATTGCACCTACAGCCAGCAATGCACGATTCTCTTTTACTGCAGTAACTGCACCAGCCGGATCACCAGTTTCTACAGAAAGTTGAATGCCTGGATATCGGGCTGTAAGTCGCTTAATAAAATCTGGAAGAATTGAATAGCAGGCTGTTACAGAAGCATAAACAGGCAGAACACCTTCTACCTGATCTCCATGCCCGGAAAGTTTTTCTGTAAGCTCCTTTTTTTTATTCAACATATCCTGGGCATATTTTTCAAAAACAATACCCTGCTGAGTCAGAATCACCTGACGGTTTGTACGATCAACAAGAGAAACACCTGCCTCTTCTTCCAGACGATTAATTACACGACTGAGAGCAGAAGGGCTCATATTAAGTTTTGAGGCAGTCTTTCCAAAATGAAGTGTTTTTGCAAGAGTTACAAAGGCTTCTAACTCATAAAAATTCATAAATTTTTCTTACCTATTGACCGATAATAGTATAAATTAATAATGCTACTTACGCAAATTAGCATTCGGGAGGTTATATGAAAAAATTATTGTCATTTGTTTTGGCCGCTGGATTAAGCTTATCACTTTTCGCAGCTGACATCTTTACTTACGCCCCTTTAACAGGAAATGTTAAAAAGTATACAGAAACTGAATTTTCAATTGCATCAAAATTCGGTAATTACTTTAGAACTCCAAGTGTAAAGTATTCTCACCTCTTTGATGAAAATGGAAGGGAAATTGAATTAAACGAATTAACACCTAGAGACGCAGTTGTTACAAAACTAGTTTCAGTTTATGACGAAGATGGTAATCTTTCAGAACAGTCTTTCACAAATTCTGATGGTGATTTGGTTTGGAAAACAAAAATCACTTATAAAGATGGATTAAAGGTTGATCTTTCTGAATATGATGCAAAAGACAACTTAAAAGACCGAACTATCTACACTTATGAAAATAATCTTTTAATTGACGAAACTTCTTATGATGGCGAAGGTGCTTTGCTTTGGAAAACAATCTACAAGTATAATACAAATGGAAAATTGGAAACAATTTCTGAATATAATGCTGATGGTTCTTTAAGTGAAGAAAAAATCTATGCTTACAATGAAACTGGAGCAATTGATACTATCACTTATTTTGACAGTTTCTATGGGAACCAGACTCAGGATGTTTTCCGCTATGGAACAAACAACATTCTTAATGAAATTACTGGTTACGATTCAACAAAAAAAGTTGTAAAACGTGTACTTCTTAAGTATGACACAACTGGAAATGTAAACAAGGTTTCTGTTTATAATGTTGCAGAAAAATTCGGAACAACTGTAAACGAACTGGCTGAAATGTCTGAATACGTTTACGAATACTAACAGAGTCTTCCATGGCAGAAATTTACGAATTCGTTAAGACTTGTGGAACATATTATTTGGCAACTGCCACAATTTCTAGCTTTTCTGCAGCACCAAAATTTGTTAAATTCTAATTAATGATTTTTTCATGTGATGTAAACGCGGCAAATAACTATTTTCTTAAAACTCAGGGTAAAATTCTTGAAAAAGAAGTGAATGGCTTTATTTTCCGCGAATACATTGGAAATGGTAAAAATCGTAACGGGTGGTTGTTTCCTAAGGAATATGGAAATTTGTCCGCGTTATCCCAAGAAGCTATCACCCAGCTAAAAATCTATCTTCAATCTTTGTTAAATATTGATTTTCATCCTAATTTCATTTTGCTTACAGAAGAACAAAAAGAAACTCTTAGTTCCTGCATTAATGAAAATTTTCCAGAATATAAAATAAGCTTTGAATCTGATGAAGGTGACAGTGATTACATTTACAGTGTAGAAAAAATGTCTGCTTTACCAGGCAAGGATTTTCAGAAAAAACGAAACCATGTCAGCAGATTTCTGCGAACTTATGGTAACAACTGGAAATTTGTTTTAGTTGATGGAAGCCCCGAAAATGAATCTAAATTAAAAGATTTTCAGAAAATATATTTACAATGGAAAGAAAATCATAATCAGGAAAATGATGATTTTTTAACTTCGGAAGAAAAATCTTTTAATATTTCCATTGATTGGAACACCTTTGTGGAACTTAATCTAATCGGTGGGATTTTGTTCACTAATGGTAAACCTGGAGCTTTTTTACTAGCTAGTTTTACAGGCCCAGAATGCCTTAATATTCATTTTGAGAAATGTGTTGATGAAGTTGCAGATAACGGCGGTCTGGCAGTTTTGAATCAGCAGTTTGCTAAATCAGTTCAGGAAAGATTTCCTCAATGCAAATATTTAAATCGTGAAGAAGATTTGAATATACCGGGACTAAGAAAATCCAAGCTATCCTATAAACCTGAATTTATGATTAAGAAATATTTTGGAGAAATGAAGACAAAATGATTTACGATATAACACAACCACTTTTTGAATGTAATGTAACCGCCGGAGATGCTGAAAAAATACTAGAAAAAGCAAAGGCTGCAGGTGCAGGTAAAAGAATTCTGATTAAGGGAAAATCGGTGGTAACTCTGGAGGCAGCAAAAGTTTTTGCGACCGCTGGTGTAGATGGTGCTCCTTGTCGGGCTGTACTTTTAGATAAATAATCAGATTGCTTTATTGTTGATTAAAAAATCATTGTTTAGTGCCAAAGTTTGTGCGCAATTTTTTTAGCTGGCTACTAATATTGCAATACTTAACAAATTAAAATAAATTATGAAAACAAAAATTCTTCTTGTCGATTTAGATCTTACTTTACTCCACAGTGATGGCACTCTTTCTGAAAGAAATATTAAAGCCCTTAAAAAATGTCAGGAATTGGGAATTCTGGTTGGTTTTTGCACCAGCCGAGGTAAACCAGGTATTAAGGAATATGCAGAATTGGCAAAACCCCAGTTATGGATTTGTAACGCTGGTGCCAGTATTTATCATAATGGGGAATTGATTCATTTAGAAAATTTTTCCATTGAAGATACTAGAAGTCTTCTTAATAAAGTATATGATGTATGTGGTTCTGATGTAGAAATTACTGTAGACACATTAAATGACATTTACTGGAATCGGCTTAACAATAAAAGTACTCAGTATATGACAGATTCAAAATATGATGATTGCAGGAATTTTCCTGAACCTGCTATGAAATTCTGTGTTCAAACCACTGATGCAGAAAAAGCTTCAGCAATTGTGTCTGATTTTCCAAACTGCAGTGCCATCCCCTTTAGCGATATTCCATGGTATAAATTCAGTCCAAAAACTGCCACAAAGGAAAATGCTGTCCTGTTTTTAGAAAAACATTTTAATATTCCAACCAGCCAGATGATTTCTTTTGGTGATGATTTTGCAGATATGGGTATGCTGAAAACTACAGGAATTGGAGTTGCTATGGGAAATGCAATTCCAGAAGTAAAAGCTATTGCAAATGCACAGACATTAACCTGTGATGAAGATGGAGTTGCTGATTATATCGAAAAAAATATTTTTTAAGGAAGATAATTTTACTCTCTCGGAAGAACGTTCTCAGCAGCTCTACGAAGAATTCACTCGGGATATTCTTAATGGAGTATACGAAGATCTTTTTGATTTTACCCAGGATTTTTCTGCCAGCTTACCTATAGAATAATTTTTCATAGATTCTTTGAAGCTGTTTTGCACAAGCCAGTCGATTCAGTTCTTCTTCAGATACTTCCTGAGTAAGAACTTTTTCTAAAAGACTGTCAGCATATGGCTGGATGATTTTTTCATAAATCTGATTTTTAGAGGAATCATCCAAAGAATCATATATCTGTTTTATAAATTTTTTGAATTTAAGATTTATATCTGCTTTCTCGACTTTAGAAATAATCATATCGCAAGCTGCAGTTAAATCAGAATTGATGGAATTATTAGTTTTATAGGTTTCTGCCATTTCTGCAAAGGTACCGTAATAAAAATCATCATTTTCGAAAGTGCCAAGATAACAGTTCAAAAGCAAACCTAATCGGGAAACATTGTAGTATTCAGTTACAAGAATTTTTCCATCTTCAGAATTTGTATCTATAGCTTGAAGTGATGTATCAAGAAGACTTAAATATTCAAATACACTTTCAAGAATCACTTCCCTTTCTTCCGGTTCACAGTTTTCTACCACATGAATCATAACAGCTTCATTTGAAGTTTCCTTTTTAAGACTTTCAGTTTTTGAAAGTTCAATTTTCATGTTATCAAGAATGTCACCAATATTCTGAACGGTTTTTAAAGAATTCTGATTATTTGAGTTATCATGGTGCTTTTGCATATAGGCCTGATATTTAGCCATAACTGACATCAAAAAACCTAGAGGACTTGATTTGAAATTTTCTGCCGAAGTGTCTATTGTCTGCATGCTTGTAAGAATAATATATATTTGGAGGAAATAAAAGAA
>JAEDFX010000198.1 GCA_016297805.1 Treponema sp.
TGCTTAAAACTTATGCCGATTCAAACTTCAATCCACAACAATTGACAATTTCTCCTGATAAACCTATAATATTATTTTTCCCATTACCAGAAAATAATTTATTAATTCTTCCTCTATGACTTTTTGCAAGTGCATCTTGATTTATTTTTGCTTCTAAAACAGCAGGTACATTATTCCTTTCTGTCCATTCAATATTATCTAAAATTGAAGAAAATTCATGATTAAGATATTCTGCTCTTTGATTTAATTCCCAATTTCTCAAAACAAAAGATGGTAAATCATTATTCCCTCCACCTTCTACACGCCAGTTATCTTCCTCTCTTTTTGAGAAAAACTTAATTGGTAATCGTTCCATTTTCATCTCCTCTTATTTGTTTTGATATAGCTTGAATCTTTCTTAATGGGAAACCAAAACTTTGCAATTCACGATGAGTCATATTATTTTGCAATAAATATTTGATGAATGTTTCTTCATCTGAAATAGAATGATAACGAAATAAATAGAGTTCTTTGTATATATCTAATATGTCTACTTTCTTTTTATTGTTTATAATTGAATTCATTATACAATTTGTAATAATGGTTTTTATATCTGAATAACTTAACCCTATAAAAGCTTCAGATAAAACAGACATTTTCTTTTCATTATTAATAATTTCGCTATTATTGTTTTCAAGTAATATTTTTAGAAATTTTTGTATTTCCTGTTCCGTAGGGTTATCAATTAATAAAACTTTATTAAAACGTCTCCAAACTGCAGGATCTAGTAATTCATGATGATTTGTAGCTGCAATAATTATACTATCAGGACTAAACATATCAATATTCTGAAGTAAACTATTTACTACTCTTTTTAATTCTCCCATTTCATTTTTATCATCTCTAACTTTCGCAATAACATCAAATTCATCCAAAAATAAAACACATTCTTGTTTAGAAGCATAATCAAATATTTTTCTAATATTTTTTGCAGTACTTCCTAAAAGAGAAGAAATCAATCCATCTAATCTTGCTGTAACAAGAGGCAGTTTTGTTTTCATTGCAATATAACTTGCTATTGTCGTTTTTCCGCATCCTGGAGGGCCATATAATAAAAGAGTCCTAGGGGTATTAATTCCAGCCGCGAATATTTCATCTCGCTTTGAATAAACATTTATAAAATTATTTAATTCACTTTCTACAGTTTCATTTAATTGTAATTTCTTTGAATCAATTATTGGGGAGCTTACATCAACAATTTCCATTCTACTCTCACCATCAACTGGTTTTGAAGAAAGTGAATCTAGAGTTGCAAAACTGCTTCTTTTAGTGGTTAATGTTTTATAAATTTTATTTCCGAATTCTTTATCACCAGAGTTAATCAAATTGTCAGATAGCGTTTTTGCATAGTTATATACCTTTTCCCGATCTCCGATTAATCCACCTTCAATAATCTTAATTATTTCTGTATACATATTTGTCCCTTATCTAGACAAATAATATAATACATATTAGCAATTGTCAATAAAATGTTATCAATTACCTATTATTTGTTATCAACTGAGATTATTTTGTTATTAATAAACAATTTGTTGTTATCAATAAATGCACATTAACTCAACAAAGATCGTTTTGTATTCATATATTTGGTCCTAAAATTGTCTATATCAATATTTTGATTTAATGCTATTCTTACAAACTCCCATAATCCATTTTTAGAATAAGGGGCATTATCCATATATTCAACGAATTTAAGATTCATAATATTTTTTGTTATATCATCATATTCAAAACCTGATTCTTTTCCATAATTTACAGAAGTCTTGCCTTTTGTATATAAATCACAATCTAAAATAACCGGTCCTACTGCATCACTATAATCAAGCGGTAAAGCAATTGCCAAATCTATAATTCTGCCATTTAGACATATCCAAGAATGATCGAAATACTTATTTTCGATATTAGCTTCTCCAATAAATAAACCAGGATTTAAGCTAAGTTCGGTTAAACATACAAAGAGTACAGAAGCTGACGCATGACAAAATCCTCTTAGCTCCTTTGCCACCATAAGATTAAAAAGTCTGGCAATAACACTTCCTGATTCTTCTGAATAATTATATCTTTTCATAATTTCAATAATACTGTTTTCAAGAAAACCATTCATTTTCCTACTCTCCCTTTACCTCAACCTAATCTTCCCTGTCAGAAGCTTCTGCATCATGGCGGTTTTGAGGTTGCGATATTTTTCTAGTTTTGAGTTTAAGGTTTCTATTTCTTTGTCCATGCTGGAAAGGACATTGGCGATGGCGGTTTGTTCTTCTTTGTCAGGAGAAATAATCACATTAAACTTTTTAAAATCAGCATTTGTTATCTGATTTATTGTTGCACCGAGATTATCTGTAACTTGCTTCTGAACAAAATCAGATTGCCAAATATATAATAAATAATTTTGATTTATGATTGAACTTCTCAATACTATCATAAATGCTCCAAATGCCATTCCAACAGCTGCTTTTGTTATAATAGCACTTTTACCTATTAATGCCTTGCTTCCATTTCTGACACAAATCAGAATATCATTTTCTTTTACAAACGCTCGTTCTGGAATAGACATTTGGACGAAAACATTATCTTCAAAACAAAGTTGTTCATTTTTAATATTTGATGAACGTAAAACTAAAGTTCCGTGTTCATACACATTCTCTAGCGAATATGTTAATCCTGTAAAGGTTTCTGCGATTTCTCCCAAACTTTTCACTTCCCAATCTTCGGGGATTTCTCCCAGTTCGGTTTGTTTCATTTTAGCTGACAAACGGATTTGTTCAGGACTAACGTCCTTCACTTCTTTTGTGTGAGTACCGTTAGGTACGAA
>JAEDFX010000069.1 GCA_016297805.1 Treponema sp.
ATAATCTGATCTTTTTGGAATTGTATTCGACATAATTTTTCCTTTAGCTTTGATAATATAATTATGTCAAAATTTTTTGTAAGGTACAATACAAAGAGAATTCAGATTTTAAATCTATTTATTCTCAGGATAAGCCCGTTCTTCGAATTCATTTACAGGTAATGGTTTTGCAAAATAAAACCCTTGAATTAAATCACAATCTTGTTCTGCAAGAAAATCTACTTGTTCACGAGTTTCAATTCCTTCGGCAACAATAGACATACCTAATTTTTTAGCAAGAGAAATAGTATCTCCAACAATCAGGTTTGCACGATTAATATCATCAACACTACGGAAGAATTCTGCATCAAGTTTGATAACATCAAGAGGAAGTTCTTTTAAGGAATTAAGTGAAGAATAACCAGCACCAAAGTCGTCCATAGAAACAGTAAAACCGTAATTCTTCAATTTTTTTACCGTATTTAAGAGAATAGATTTATCATCAAAAAAAGCACTTTCTGTTAATTCAAGCTCTATGTATTCATGAGGAACTGAATACTTATCTACAATATGACAAATATGTTCTGCTAAATCGTCTTTTGTAAAATGAGCTCGTGAAACATTTACAGATATTGGTACAAGTTGTTTTCCTTCTTTCATCCATTTGGCTTGCTGTTCAGCAACTGCAGTAAGCATGTAGTCATCAAGCTGAAGAATAAAACCATTTTTTTCAAAAATTGGAATAAATTTTCCAGGAGATATAAAACCTAAAACTGGGTGAATCCATCTTACTAAGGCCTCTGCTGCGGAAAGCTTTTCACCTTTGGTAGAGTACTTTGGTTGTAAATAAAGTTGGAATTCATGATTTACAAGAGCAAGCCCCATATCATCTTCTATTCGTCGTTCCCAAACCTGTTCTTCCTTCATGGAATCGTTAAACCAAAGAATTTCATTAGGATTGTTTTCTATTTTGTTCAAAGCAAGACTGGAAGCTGATAAGAGGAAATTAATATCATCTTTTTTAGAATTAATTTTAGCAACACCTGCTACGAATGTTAAATGCTGATTCTTTCGTACGGCAATTAAATTATTAATAATATGATGAATTCTATCATTCAGTTGTTCTTCATTTTCAAATTGTAAAAGAAGTGCAAAATCAGCTTTTTCTATGTGAGCTGAATATTCATTGTGATTTATAAGTTTAGCAAGAGTATTACTGAATAATTCAAGAAGATTTTCTCCAAGTTTTACTCCATATGAAGTGCAATAATTATTGTATTTTTCCATGCGAATTTGAACAATGGCATATTGTTTTTTTGTAATTTTGATTTTTTTTCGGCTTTTTTCCACAAACCAGTTTTTATTTTTACCACCAGTGGTCATATCGGTAGAAATCAATAAATCAATTTTACTTGTATTTACAATAAAGGAAATTAATTTGATTATTTGATAAATAAAGCATAATAAGAAAATAACAATAAAAATTCCTACAAGAAATCCGTAGAAGTAGGCCTGAAAATTATTAATCAAAAAAGCAGATTTTATACATACATAAATATCTGGAATATTCGTTTTATAAATAGTCCACTGACTGCGTACATCAAGTGGTTTGGAAGACCAATTAAGATATTCCAGGTTTTTTGAAAACTCGAAAATATTTATAGAAGTAATAAATTTTTTTGCAATATTATGTAATTCTTCAGGAGATTCAATAGAAAGCTCTGTTCTTAAATCAGTTTTTAGATGGGTGCGAACAATTTCATTGTTATTTAAAGAGTTTTTTGCAGCATCAATATCAAATATTTCAACATGAAAATCTGGATTACTTGAACCGTAATTTCCAATTATATTAAAGTCTGAATCTACAATAAAAACTTCCTGAATAGAATCATATGCATTTTTTAAAAGATTCAATTTATTAGAAAAATCTGGAGTATTTTGATTTTCCCAGTCTGAATTAATAACATTGATTATTTTAGAACATTCTGAATTGTTTTTTAGGAGAGTCGAATCTATTATTCCAAGAACTGCAAGATAACTTAGAAAACAAGTACATAAAAGGATTATTGAATCTATAAAAATTATTCCAACAATCTTAGGCCATATAATTTTTCTTTTTAATATTTTAATTTTAAGATCTTTTCTTTTACTCATAGGATATCCTGATAAATATTGTAATATAAATTGGGACACTTAAGAATAGAAAATCAGTACAAATTAAAAAGGCATGATTGATTCGGTGGTGAGTGTTGATAGAAAGTAGATATATAAGTGAATATAAATTTTTGATAGAATAAAAATATGACACAGATTCAAGAAGAAATATATAAAGCAATAAAACAGATGAGTGAAAAGACACAGTTCACTGAATTTCAACTTGTGAAGAAAATTCGAGAAAATACAAAATTTGATGGAAAGAAAAAAGCAGGATTATCTTTAGATGATATGCTTGTTGTATGGGAAAAATTGCGAGAAGAAGGGATTTTTTATTCAATACATATAAATTCTGTAAATGAATGTCTTTTAAAAAAGGAAGAAGAAGATAAAGGTGATTTAGTCCTAGATGCAAAACAGCGTAGACGTAAGTCAGAAAAATCAATGAGTATAATAACTTCAGGTGATTTAACTGAGTTGGCTGATAAAAGTAGTAAGAATGGAAAATCAGGCGGAAAAAATCATGAAAAAAGAAGCAACCGCCAGAAATTGAATATTCGTGATTATTTTGAGGAATAATCTATAAAGAATCATTTTTTATACAAAATAAAATATTTTTCATTCTATTTCTAAACCATGTTTTCTATTACTAATATATAATAAATAATTCCAAAAATGGAGACAATATGAAAAACACATTTTTAGACTATGGTTATTCTGCAGAAGAAATTCAAAATCGTGTAAACGAAACTTATTACGCAATAACAGAAGGTCATGATCGTTTTTACTTTGAAGGTTTAAGAGAAACCGGTTACTTTATGGATACAGGAAACTGTGATGCCAGAACAGAAGGTATGTCATACGGAATGATGATGGCCGTAATGATGGATAGAAAAGATATTTTTGATCGTATGTGGAAATTCTCCATGGAATTTATGTACATGGATGAAGGATTTTTAAAAGGTTATTTTGCCTGGTCTGTTGCTCCTGATGGTAAGAAAAATGCATTTGGTCCTGCACCTGATGGAGAAGAATTCTATGCTATGGCACTTTTTCTTGCGGGAAAAAAATGGGGTGACGGAGAGGGCATTTATAATTATACAGCTTGGGCAAGAAAGATTTTAAGAACAGTACTTCATCATGAAGCTCCAATGTGGAAAAAAGATGAAGCATTAATTGCTTTTGTTCCAGCTTGTCCTTTTAGTGATCCTTCTTATCATTTGATGCATTTTTACCATTATTTTGCGTTATGGGCAGATGAAGCAGACAGACCATTCTGGAAGCGTGCAGAAGAAGCCAGCCGTAAGTTCCTGTTAAAAGCTTGTCATCCTGTAACAGGTATGAATCCTGAATATGCAAATTATGATGGAACACCAAATCCTTATGGACCTCCAGAAAATCATGGTGATTTTTACAGTGATGCTTACAGAACTGGTGCAAATATTGGTTTGGACGTGCTTTGGCATGGAGAAAATAAGGATTTTTCTAAGATTGCAGATAATCTGGTAACATTTTTTGCAGATATCCCTACAGAAGATTTTAAGAAATATAAGATTGATGGAACTGTAATTAAAGATGCTAAGGGTGAAGATGAAAAAGCTTTACACCCAATTGGATTATTGGCAACTCTTGCTCAGACAACACTGGCTTGTTCACCTGAGGCAAAAGATGCTGCAGAAAAAATAGTTCGACGTTTTTGGGAAACTTCATTGCGTACAGGTGAACGACGCTATTACGATAACTGTTTGTATATGTTTGCTATGCTGGCACTAAGTGGCAAGTATACACCGGAAGTATAAAAGAAATAGATGATTAGGAATAATACTGTGCCTGAGCATTCCAAAGTTCACTGTATAGACCATTGTTCAATAAAAGCTTGTCGTGACTTCCTTGTTCTACAATCTGTCCATCATCAAAAACAAGAATATTGTCACAGAAACGACAACTGCTCATTCTATGTGAAATATAAATAGAAGTTTTATCTTCTACCATTTCATCAAACTTTTTGTAGATTTCGTATTCGGAAACTGGGTCCAAAGCTGATGTAGGTTCGTCCAGAATTACAAGAGGTGCATCTTTATAAAGAGCACGGGCAATAGCAAGTTTCTGGGCTTCACCGCCAGAAATTTCAACACCGTTTTCTTCCTGCTGATAAATGTTTGTTTCAATTCCTTTTTCAAGTTTTGCAAGGCGTTCACCAAAGCCTGCATGGCGACAGCACTCTTCAACCCTTGCACTGTCAAACACACTATTAGATGCAACATTTTCTGCAATTGAAAACGAGAACAAATTGAAATCCTGGAAAACCACTGCAAAAAGCTTGGCATAATCTTTGTAATCATAGTATCGGATATCAATTCCATTCAGAAGAATCTGGCCTTCGGTAGGTTCATAAAGCCGGCACAAAAGCTTGATAAAAGTTGTTTTTCCAGCACCGTTTTTTCCAACAATGGCAGTTTTTGTTCCAATCTTGATTTTTTGATTTATATGCTTCAGAACATAGTTTTCTGTATTTGTATATTTGAAGGAAACATCACGGAATTCAATTTCAAATTCGTTGTCATCACGTTTTTCAGTAGGAATGGTACCGTCGTAGCGTTTGTTTTGAATTTCCATAAAATCATAAAAATAAGAAAGATATTCTGATTTTATGCCTAAATCAATGATACTGTAAGAAATACTTGAAATGCTTTCTACAAGTTCGCCATAAGCAGTTATGAATTTAAGGGCAGTACCAACAGAAATAAATCCGTAAATTGCTTTCAATCCAACAAAAATGTAGCTTATACATTGAACAAAAAACTGAACAAGAAAATCTGGAAGCTGTATCATATTAATTCTTGCAAGCAGACTTAAAAACTGTTTTTCCATCCAACTTAAAGTAGACGAAACTTTTCCAGTAACCATATTCTGACTTTTATACAAGCGGATATATTTTCCAAGGGAATATTCAAACATAAGATTAAAATAATAGCCGTATTCCCGGTTGGCACGAACGTTATTTTTAAAAAATTCCTGCTGAACAATCTGACTTTTTTTATTAATGGCAGTAGAAACAGAAACCTTAACAATAATGACTGCCAGTAAAATGAACACAACATACCATTTATTCAAAAGCTGTGGCAGAAAACCTGCAGGAACTGAATCACTTGGAATAAAAAGAGGAATCAGAATAAAAACCGAATAAATGATTCTTGCAATCATTTCAATAATTCCTGCAAAACTCTGGCAGAATCCTGTAATATTTCCATAAGAATTAATACCTTCTTCAGCTTTTTTTATCATATCCAGAGTTTCACGCTTTTCCAGAATGTCATAATCTATTTCAAAAGATTTTTCGCAAATCATCTGGTCGATTTTTTCGTTTAAGGTTGCTGAATTTGTGGCAATAATATGTTCAAGTCCCCAGTGGAACAAAGAAGCAAAAACTCTGTAACTTATTACAATAAGTGCATTTTTCATAATAAGCTCATACGGAGCCTTTGCAATTAACTGATCCAGAATAATACTGCTGAAAATGACTTCAATAAAAGGAGTTGCTGCATTTACAAGTCGCTGAATGATTATAAGGGCAATGTGTCCTTTTTGAAGTTTATGTGTAAGGCGTAAAACCTTTTTAATTGTATTTAACTTATTGTTCATAAATCTCTCCTAGTTCACATAATATTGTGACTGAATTTCAAACATTTCCTTGTATTTTCCACCAAGCTGCATTAGTTCTTCGTGGGTACCAAACTCTGCAATTTTTCCGTCATCCAGGAACATAATTTTGTCACAGAACTTTGTACTTGCCAGTCTATGTGAAATAAATACTGCAGTTTTTCCCTGAGCCATCTGATTGTATTCTTCGTAAATTTTGCTTTCTGCAATTGGGTCCAAAGCCGAAGTTGGTTCATCAAGAATGAGAAAGTTTCCGTTTTTGTAGATTGCCTTTGCCAGAAGAAGCTTCTGAGTTTCTCCACCGGAAAGCAGGATTCCGTTATCATCAAGGTTCTGTGTAATGAAAGTTTTTTCTTTTTTAGGAAGGCTTTCTACTTTTTCCAGTAAACCTGCTTTCTGCAAAGCTTCAATAACCCGTACCTTGTCTATTTTTTCATCTTCTACGCTGGCAACGTTTGATTCCAGTGAAAAAGCCATTGGAACTGTATCCTGAAACAAAACACTTATGTTGTCCTGATATTTTTCCATGGAAAGTTTTTTTAAAGATTCTCCGTTTACAAGAATTTCTCCTTCTGTGTTTGGATAAAGTCCTGTAAGAAGTTTTACAATTGTTGTTTTACCAGCTCCGTTGTTTCCAACCAGCGCGATTTTTTCACCTGCATGAATTGTAAAATTAAGATTTTGCAGGGTTGGTTTTTCTGCTCCGTCGTAAGTAAAGCCTACATTTTTGAAAGTAATTTCTGGAGCGGTGCGTTGCGGGATGTCTCCGCTGGAACTGGTAGACAGCAACGCAAAATTATCTTTTAAATTCATAAAGTCAAAGTAATCGTTAAATTCGTGACTGGCTCTTCTTAAATTATTGAAATTTCCAGAAAGACCGTAAATCCAGTTTGAAAAGCTTCCAATCAGTCCAAGATACAAGGTAAAGGTTGCAGCATCTATCTGACCTTCAATTACCCGTTTGATTAAAATGGCGTAGGCAAGGAAATCACGCAGAAAATTAAAAAATGTGTCAGAAATTGTTGGGAAATACCAGCGGAGTTCAATCTTTTTTGTGTAATCCCGGCGGCGTTTAATTACATCATTTAATAATTCATGGAACCAGTCTTTAAGCTGATAGATACGGATATCTTTACCGGCACTGATGTTCATACTTTTCTGTTTAATATAATTTTTTTTGCGCCATATTTCAGAGCTTTCTTCACGGTGTTTGTCGCTGTATTTTATTGCCAGAGTCTGAAAAGTAAGGTTTCCGGCGAACATGGCAATAACTGCAAGAAGAATCTTCCAGTCAATAAGAAAAATAACTGTGCCGTATGACCCAATTCCCAGTAATACAACTATAATATTCAGTGTCTGGTTCATAACTTCTTCAGGACCATAGTTATTTCCAGATAAAGCATTCGATCCTTTACTTAAAATTTTCTGATTTTTCTGCAGTTCAACGTTCTGATAATCTGTTGTAAGTGCTTTTGTAAAAAGATTCTGAGCAAAGACTCCGAGGCGGGTATAAATCCTTTGGCCCCTTAAAATAGAACTAAGAATATTATTAATAGCAGAGCAGATAAAGAAAACTCCTAAAAGGATGATGATTGTAATTAGGAATTTTTTAGGATCTCCCAGCTCAATTGCACCAATTGATTTAGAAGTAAGCAGGGATTGCATGAATGGAGTAAGAATCCGGCAAGCAAGATAAGATGGAATTAAAAGAAGTGCAATAGGATATTTTTTTACCCATGCCTTCATTACGATTCCAATATTTTTTATTACAGAATTTTTCTTTTCATTTTGATTTACAACTTTTTGTTTCATAAAACCCTCATAAATATTAAAGACTAATATTTGATTAAAAAATAGATAACATAAGCCCAGCCTAAAAGTCCATGTAGAATTGCCCAGCCAACAGACTTCCAGGTTACAAAACTGATTACCATTGCTAATGCTGTTCCAAATGAAATGCCTTCTTTTACTGTTGTTTGTACTACTTTAGTTTCCATAATAAACTCCTGTGTAAGATATGGCTGAATTGTATTATAAAAATATTGGAATTTTTTAAGCAGTACACGAAATGTATTTTTTTGTGCGTGAAATGTTTGAAAATGGTGAAATTACATACTTAGCATTATTTCTGTTGCAAAAACTCCAGGTTCATTCTTTCGATTTATATAACCATCGTATTGTTCAACAATCTTATCTACACGGCGGAGTCCTAGTCCATGTTCTCCCTTTTTTGTGGTGATTAATTCTGTGAGTTTTTTTCGGCGGGTAGCTTCTGTAGAATTTGTAACAGAAATATATAGCTGTTCTTTAAATAGTCCGATATAAACACGGATAAATCGATTTTGTGGGGGGACTTTTTCGCAGGCTTCAATGGCATTATCCAGTAAGTTTCCGATAATTGCACAAAGGTGAACATCTGAGATTTTCAAATTGGCTGGAACTGTGGCCTTGCAATTTACATTTATATTGTGTTTTTTTGCAATAGAAATTTTACTGCTAAGAATGGCATTTACGCTAACATTTCCAGTTCGGATAGCAATATCAATGCTATCCAGATCTTCTTCCAGATGATCCAGGTAATTTTGAATTTCGCCAATCTGATTCATGGCCAGGTAAGCTTTAATCGTCTGCATATGATTATGGTAATCGTGGCGCCAACCCCTCATTGTATTGTAAACATTTTCTACTTCATCCCGTTGTTTTTTTAAAATGGAATCTTGAAACTCAAAAAGCCATTTTTCATCTTGTTTTTTTGTGAAAAAATAAGTTCCGATAGCAGTTCCCATTACCAGTATAATGCCGATTAAAATCATCCAAAATAAATTCATAAACTTTTTTCCATGTAAAAATCAATAAATGCCCGGTTCAAATCATCATAATTATTGCGAGCAACAGGAAGTACTTCACCATTAGTAAGGCTGCATTCTGTCTTAGTGATTTTTTTTATATGTCTAAGATTTACTAAAAGCCCCCGTTTCAGACAGAAAAATCCGTGTCCATTAAATTTAGGTAAAACATCACTAAAATTTGCTTTCCATTGTTTTTCAAAAGGTTTGCCTATGTTGCCGATGTCATTTTCCTCACCGATTAAACGAACATAATGTCCCTGGGCTTCTACATAAATTATCTGTTCAAAAGGAATTTTTGTAATGTCTGAACCAATTTGCAGAAGAAAGGCTTCTTCCATGGTTTTAGAAAGATTTGCAAGAGCAGTATCCAGAACGGCAAACAGATTTTCTTCTTTGACAGGTTTTAAAATATATCGGACTGCACCAACTTCATATCCTTCAATGGCGTAATCAGTTATTCCTGTAAGAAAAGCAAGAGAACCGGAAAAACCACGAGTTCGTAAGGTTTTAGCCAGTTCAAATCCATTCATTTTACCCATCTGAATATCAAGGAGCAGAAAATCATATGGAAGTTTATCTTCAGATTCAAAAAGAAAATTTTCAGCACAGGAATAACTGTCTACTGTTATTTTAATCTTTCTTTTTTCTGCCCACTGATGTATTAGAAGAGTTTCGTATTCTCTTAGAGTTTTATCATCTTCGCAAATTGCAATTAACATTTATTCAATTTTATCATTAGAAATATATTTATGCATAGTTGCATCCATTCCTAATGCCCCAAGAGGTGCAGTAATAACAATTGAAATAACGGCCATTATTAAAACAATATTCCCGCAGCCCAATAATAAGCCAGAAAGAATAATTAAACCAATACTTAATAACATAAAAAATTTCTTAAAATAAATAAGGATAGGAATTCTAACAATTTCTAATTTTCTAAAGATTGGTTCATTATAGCATAAATTAATATTTTATTATTTCGAAAGTGTTTAAAATTTCAAAATCATCCGGATTTGCAGTTATAATTTTTGAAACACCTGCCTGTGCATAAGCGGCGGCCATAGTTATATCATTTATTCTTTTTCGACCAAGATTATACATAGACATCCACAATAACTGTCGTTTTAAAGAATCATCATCAGAATAAACAACTCGAACTCTGGAATGATCAATCCAATACCAGCATCGTTCAATTGCAGTTTCCATAGGAACAGGATTTTTAAAACGTCTTGGATCTGTAACTACGTGTAAAAATTCATTAAAAACATTGCTGTAAATTACAAGAATTGAATTTTTTTCATTCCGCCAGTTGTTAAAAACTTCAACTGCAGCAGTATGCCTTGGAGATTCAAGAATTTCCAAATCAATCAAAAAAGTTGTATCAATCCCGGTCATAAGAGCCGCCTAACATTTCATCCTGAAAATCTTTAGAAAGCCAGTCTGCATTCTCTTTAAGACCTCCAACAGACATAGGCTTCCAGTCGTCAAAGGAATCGTTCTTTTTTTGAGATTTCAAGTACATATCCATAGCTTCACGAATCAAATCTGCAGTCTTTCTTTGCTGCTGTTTTGCCAGATGCTGAAACGCCATATACTGAAGCTCTTCAAAATAAACCGAAACTAATTTTTTTGATTGTAATGGAATCATATGTTTAATATATATATGTATTATATATATGTCAAGATATTCAAAACATTAATTGTATATGTAAAATATCTTATACATAATTTTAGGTTTATTAAATTTGACTTCCAGGGATTCTACAGGGATACTGTAAAATATTTGATTGGAGTATATTTACGCAATGGAATGGTAGGAAAAGCTACCGAATTATGGAAATCTCTTGTCAAAAAAATGGATGATTATGTTTTATTCTGCGAAAAACAAAATGTTATGGATAAATCTGACGTACTGAAAATTTACGGCGAAAAATCTGTAAAAAACATGTCCCATTATACAAAAGAATATGCCGAAAGCAAAAAACAGTTCATGTTGAATCAGCTGAAGGATTGGTTTAATGGTGAAGTGTGGCAGAATTTTGAAAAGATGATTTAAGGGTTTATAAATAATACTGAGGGGGAAAGCCTTCCCCTCGCTCCAGCCCGCTTCGCAGTCTTTCGCTACCCCTTCTCCTAAGGGGCTGGCCCCTTAAAATCCCCAATATAATTCCCGCGAGTTTGCTTGCAAATTCGGTAAGCACGCTTGCGTGCAACCAACGCCCCGGTGAAAGGTAAATTGCTTGTGCAATTATTTATCCTACTCGCCCAGCTCACCAGATTTTCTAAAATATCACTTTGTTTCTTCCGCCATCTTCGCCATTTCGACTGCGTGCCTTTTCCATTCTTTCACCAACCACGCAGGGGCAATCGGTTTTGCATTACAGCCGTTCGACAATACCCATGCCTTGATTTTCAAAAACTGAGTAGAATCAAATTCGATTATCGTCTTATCCTTACTTTCTGTAATGACTTGCGAATTTGCCCACACTTTTTCTTTAACAAGATGCCGTGTTTCACGATAGAATTCAATTTTGTAATGCTCAGATTTTTGGTGGAACACTGCTCCAAAATTACCATCTTTGCAATGTCTCTCAAATTCATAATCTTCTGGCAACTCAAAAACATTTTCCGTAACTATCACATTCCGCATACGCACTAAAGAAAAAATCCGTTCGGCATTCCGTAACTCATCAAAACCGAACAGATAGCAAACACCGTCATCAAGTACAAGTTGATATGGCCGTAATCTTCGTTGCTCGGTTTGCTTTCCCCAACGGTCAGTGTAGTCAAATTGCAAAATGTGACTTTTGTTCAGTGCGTCTTGAATCGTACTCCAAATCTCTTGATTCACGGCGGTTTCAACGGTCGGGGCGACGGCGATTCTGTTCAAGAGCGCAGTATTCTTTCCATTCATTGCGGAAGTTGAAAGCAAATCCAAAACAGAGCAAGCCTCGTCGTAAATAGGAGTGTTCTTGTAATGAGATAAAAGCACCTTTGCCGAGAGCAGAACACGCAAATCCTTTTCTGAAAGGTAATTCTGCATGGATGGCTCAAATGCTTTTGTGTAATAGTAGCCTTTGTGTGTAAAATCATATTCGATTGGTGCAAACATACGGTCCCGCATATAATCCAAGTCTCGGCTGATTGTCGCAATGCCAGATTCAAGTTCAAAGGCAAGCTGTTTTGTATTTGGATAGCATCCGCTTCTGATTTTGCGATGAATATGAGAAATCCGCTCCAACATTCTGTAAGTAATTTTTGTCTGTGTACTCATGCTCTAAGTATAGCACACAAGTCTATCATAACATGAGAGAGTGAAAAGAATTTTTAAAGTTTACTGTTTTTTCTAATTCCACACTTCAATTTTTAAGCCGTTTATGCGTCCCAAATGCCGCTCGTTATTTGTAACGAGAACCGCATCATTTTCAAGAGCGGTCGCACCTATAAAAATATCATCGTCCTCAATAATATTTCCATCTTTTTTCAAATCAGCGTAAATTTGAGCTGAGCGTTCGTACATATCAAAATCCATCAGCACTACTTCAAAATATGAATGGAGAATAATTTGAAATGCTTTCAACTTTGTTGTCGAGTTGGAAGCTATCAGCCCGCGTTTTAATTCGTAGTAGGTGACGACTGAAATGTATAACTCTGTGTCTTCACGGTCAACGAGTTCTTTCAATCTTAACTGCACGGAAACATTCTTCTGCAAAAGATAACTGATGATGTTCGTGTCTAGGAAATATTTTATGCGAGTTCCACCGTCTTGAAGCGCAGAGGCGTTTTCATTTCTTTCCCGAAAGCCTTTGCCTCATCATCAGAAAGCAGATTAAAAAGTTCGTCCACCGCTTTTTTTTGCCGAATTTTTCGAGCTGATTCCTCTTCTTCGTGGATTTCTTCCGCATGGTCTGCAAGGTCTTGGAAAAATGCAAGTTGTTTCTTTTTCCGCTCTGCTATTTCGTCCTGCGGCTCTGGGATGTCGATAAAAACTTTCTTCTGAGGCTTCAAATCTACAGGCTCAAGAGGTCTTACTGCTGTTCCGTCAAAATATCCTTCGATTGTCATATCAACACCTCCATTCCATAAAATCTATACAAAGTATACAGCATTTTCGCGGAATTTGCATTAAGTTTCCGCTTTAATGACAC
>JAEDFX010000199.1 GCA_016297805.1 Treponema sp.
TGTGACAATCTGTCCATACCTTTTTAAAAAAAGTAAATTTTGGAGAATTTTCATCCTTTTTTTACAGAAATTTGAGTATTTAGTGTGATTTTTTGTCCATAGCTATGTCTCATAACACTATTTAACGGCTTGTTTTGTGACAATCTGTCCATACCTTTTGCCTGCAGATATGGACAGATTGTCACATATAAAGCAAAGAATGTGCTATAATGACGGTATGCATCCAGATGAAACTCAAATAGATTTTTCGAAAATCCCATTTGCAAAAGACTTGTGTCCATGTGGTTATTATCCTCAAAACGAGTGTACTCAGATTTTTAATATGACACATTGGTTCAAAGAACCGGATTTTTGCATTGACGGAAAGGATTTTCCTATAAAACAGTATTACAGCTTTTTGAAAAAGAATGGTTTCTGCCGCTACAACAGTCTGTTTTATCGTTATGAATGCACAAAATGCAGACAGTGCACCCCAGTAAGAATACCTGTGAATCAGTTTAAGGCTTCAAAAAATCAACGGGCGGCCTGGAATAAAAATCAGGATATTGATGTAACACTGGAAAAGAATCCTGAAAAGTTTGTTTCTGAAGAAAAGGCATTGCTGCTCAGGGAATACGATGCTTATCACAATGAATCACAGGAAGGTTATGTAAAAAAGACCTTGGATGAAGCTCTGGCAACTTTAAAAGAGATGAATTCTGGATATGACGGAATATGGAATCTTGAATACAGATTAAACGGTCGTCTTATTGGAGTAAGTGTTCTGGATTTTACAGAAAATTCTGAAGGTAAAATTGATTCTTTTTGTTCAAATTACTTTTATTATGAAATTTCTGATGAAATTGAAAAGCGCAGTATAGGAGTTTTCAGTGTGCTGAAGGAACTGGAGCTTTGTCGTGAGCTGAATATTCCCTATTATTATCTTGGATTGTTTCTTTCTGGCTGCAGAAAGATGAATTATAAAATAAATTATGAGCCTTATGAACTTTTGATAGACGGTGTATGGCTTTCTTCAGACATAAAATTTCCTGCACCGGGAGAAATTTATGAGGATTATCCGGAAGTGTGTTTTGTAACTAAAGAAATAGAGCTTCCGGTTTTGATTGCGGCGTATAAAAATGGAATTTTTCCGTGGTTTTGCGAAGAGGCTGGAGAACCTGTTGTATGGCAGTCAACCGATCCTAGATTTGTAATACCAATCCAGGAGCTTCATATTCCAAAGACCTTAAAAAAATTTTTAAAGCATACTCCATATACCTACACAATGGATAAATGTTTTGAGCAGGTTATGAAGGAATGCAGGATGATGGATAGGGTAGGGCAGTCTGGAACCTGGATTGGACCTAAAATGCTGGCGGCTTATTCTGAATTACACAAAATGGGATATGCCCATAGTTTTGAAGTCTGGCATGATGAAAAACTGGTTGGAGGATTTTACGGAGTTCTTTTAGGAAGTGTTTTCTGCGGAGAGTCTATGTTTACTAAGGAGAGTAACAGTTCGTCTTCTGCGTTTATACTTTTTGCTCAGGCGTTTGCAGAATGTGGCGGTAAGCTGATTGACTGCCAGGCCTACACCGATAATATGGCCAGGTATGGAGCACAGGAAATCCCAAGAACCCAGTATCTTAAACTGTTGAAAAAATATCAGAAGATACGATTGTTGAAAGAATTGAAGCTGTAGGAGTGCTGTTATATGAATGAAATAAACGAAAGTTCTGTACGTGAGGGATATAAGAAACTTACAAAACTGCTGATAGAGAAAAAACTTACTATCACCACAATGGAAAGTGCAACTTCTGGACAGATTGCTTCTCTGATTACTGATACAGAAGGCTCTTCCGCAATTTTAAAAGGTGCTTTCGTGACCTACAGTAATGAAGCAAAAATTCTGCAGGGTGTTCCCGCCGAAATAATAGAAACATATTCCGTTTACTCAAAAGAAACAGCTAGTGCTATGGCAAAAGCCTGTCAGAAAGTGTACTGTGCAGATATTGGAATTGGTGTTACTGGAACCATGGGAAACGTGGATCCTGAAAACCTAAAGGCTTCGGTTCCTGGACAAGTGTATTTTTCTATAAGCTACAAGAATCAGATATATGCATATGTAAAAGAAATACAGCCGCAACCAACCCGACTTGAATACAAACTGGCAGCGGCTGAAGAAGTCCTGCAGGAGCTTCTAAAAATTATTTAGCCCTTAACTGCTGAATTTTTTTCCATTTTAACAAAACTTTAATAATTAAAAAACATTTTTGAAAAAATCACCTTGTATATTTAAGCCATAAGATGAGTTTGAGCGCAGAAAACTTAAATTATGAGGTGATTGTTATGAATAAGATTTATTTAGTTACAGGTGCTGCAGGATTTTTAGGTGGAACTGTATGCCGCAAATTAGTACAGAATGGTGAAAAGGTTCGTGCCTTTGTTTTGAAAAATGATCCAGCTATGAGTTATGTTCCGAGAGAAGCAGAAGTTGTAGAGGGTGATTTGTGTGATATGGAAAGTCTTGAACAGTTTTTTAGGGTACCAGCAGACAGTGAAATTATTGTGCTACATATTGCAAGTATTGTTACTGTAAATCCGGAATATAATCAGAAGGTTATGGATGTAAATGTAGGCGGAACAGAAAATGTTATTGCCCTTTGTAAAAAATATAATGTCAAGAAACTGGTTTATTGTTCGAGTACAGGGGCAATCCCGGAACTTCCAAAAGGAACTGCTATTAAGGAAATTAACCATTTTGATACAAATGGATTAAAGGATTGCTATAGTCAGTCAAAGGCTCTGGCAACTCAGAAAGTTCTTGATGCTG
>JAEDFX010000200.1 GCA_016297805.1 Treponema sp.
CTCTTTTTCTATCTTAGACTATTTTTGCCAATCCACAACTTTTGATTATAACTCGTTTATCAGATGAGAAAACTGTAAGAGTTATGATTTCCAATCAGAAAACAGTTTCTGAAATAAAAAAACGTTTCTCACAACCTAATGACTATGCTTATGAAATTTCATGTATTGAGGAAATAAATAAATTTAATCCAACAATTGTTCAAAGTAAAGAATCAGAGGACTATAAGGTTAAATTAATAAATTTTCAGAATTACGCATTAAATAATGCACTGATGAATCGTTTCGAAAAATACCTAGATCAAAATAGAATTGAATATCAAAAGACAAGATATTCAAGTGATTTAGAAATTATTAAATTGAAAAATACGTCTCCTATTGCAATAGATGCACTTCTGAAATCTGAAGTTTTTGATTTAACAGAAGAGATTATTCCTATGCCAAAAATGTATCTTGAATTAGATAGTCTAGAAACAGGAGTTACATTCCCAGTTCAATCTCCTAATCCCTATGAATCATATTCTATTGTTGGAATTTTGGATACAGGAATTGAAAAAAATAAGTATTTAGCGGATTGGATTGTTGGTAAAGAATCTCATTATCCTGAAAATGTTATTACCCCATCTCATGGAACTAAAGTTGCAAGTATTATTACATATGGAGATATATTACAAGGAGAAGAGGTTGTAGGTAATAAACATGTAAGAGTTTTTGATGCAACAGTTTTTCCTGATACAAATAAAGAGACAATTGATGAAGATGATTTAATTAGAAATATTCAAGAAATTGTAAGAAACAACTGCAAAGAAATTAAAGTTTGGAATTTATCAGTTAGTATTATTAGAGAGATAACTCCAGATAAATTTTCAGATTTTGCAATTGCATTAGATAGTTTACAGGATGAGTGTAATATATTGATTTGCAAATCAGCTGGAAATTGTACAAATTTTGCTCTTGGTGAACCCATAGGACATCTTCATGAAGGAGCCGACTCCGTTAGGTCATTAGTTGTAGGTTCTTTAGCTTTTTCTTCAGAAGATGGTGATATTGCAAAAAAGAATAATCCTTCTCCATTCTCTAGAATTGGTCCAGGACCTGCTTATATTGTAAAACCAGACTTAGTTCATTTTGGTGGAAATGCATGTTTAGATTCAAAAGGAAATATTAAAGAAACAAGTAATCCAACAATTGGTATGGGGGCTAAAACTATATATTCCTCAGGGACAAGTTTTTCTACTCCTAGAATTGCGGCATTAGCAGCAGAGTTAACAAATGATATTAAAGAGGATTTTGATCCTTTATTAATAAAAGCATTAATTTTACATTCTTGTAATTATCCTGCAGAAATAAATATGCCAATTAATGAAAGAACTAAATATACAGGATTTGGAAAGCCTGCTACTGTCAATCAAATTTTGTATAATTCCCCAAATGAAGCAACTTTAATTTTAAGAGATACTTTAGCTAAAGGTCAATGTATAGATATTAAAGATTTTCCAATGCCAGATTGTCTTATAAAGAATGGATACTATACTGGTCAGATAGTTGCAACATTAGTTTATGATTCAATTTTGGAACCTTCTCAGGGGTTTGAATATTGTCAATCTAATATGAATTTGAAATTTGGTTCTTATGATGAAAAGAAAAAGAGAGATACTTCACAAAGATCTATTCTTAACCCAGTCGGTAAAGAAGGCACAAAGAATGTATTGCTAGAATCATTTTATAGTAAACGTAAACAGGCTTCAAATTTAGATAGTGATTTTGCATTAAAAGAAAGATTGTTAATTCAATATGGAGATAAATACTATCCTGTTAAGAAATATGCAGTAGATTTATCTGAGGTAACTGATGCTAATCGTGAAAAATATTTGACATCAGATAAACAATGGTTCTTATATCTTGATGGTGTTTATAGAAATTTTTCCGAATTAAAAGCAAGCAGTAATAATTTTGAGTTAAATCAAGAATTTTGTCTAATTATTACTTTAAGAGATCCAATGGGTAAGGCTGAAGTATATAATGGAGTAACTCAAAAATTAGATGAATATAACTTTTGGCATAGTAACATAAAAGTTGATACAAATATTGTTATTAACACTTAATGCTATTTCATTTATAGTAGGTGTTATTGTTTAAAAAATGTTGCTTTCATAAGTATTTCATCGCAATCTGGAAAAATGAATTACCAACATAAAATCAGTAATGACTGTGTTTTTCCTGCAAGCTGGACAGCTGACACATTAATGCAGAAACATCGTTCTCTGCCTCATAATCCGGATATCGCAAATACTTTCTTCCGCGCCGGTTTTATTGAAAGCTGGGGCCACGGCATAGAAAAGATTTGCAATCTTTGTAAAGAATACGGAATTACCGAACCGGAATATACAGTTCATCCCAATGACATTATGATGATGTTCAAGGCGAATGACACTGTAAAAACGATTCTGGCACTAATAGAACAAAATCCATCAATTACTTATGAAGAAATGACTGAAAAAACAGGTAAATCAAGAAGAACCATAAGCAGATTGATTACAGAATTAAAAGAAAAAAATATTATTTCAAGAGTTGGCTCTGATAAAACTGGATACTGGGAGATTGTAAAACAATAAGGAGATATCATTATGACAATACTGACTATTGTAATCATTTTTTTATTTTTAATTACACTTGCAGTTTCTTTTGGCCTTGCGAAAAAGCTTTCTTCACCTAAATATCAAAAGTCAAATATAGAAATGAGATGTACTATTTTTACAACTATAATTACGCCTGTGCTTACTGTTCTATCTGTTATTCTTGTCATTTA
>JAEDFX010000201.1 GCA_016297805.1 Treponema sp.
TTTGGAATATTTTTATAAGTTTCCATAAGACCAATATAACTGGCAGAAGTACCGCAGAAAATTGAAAGCCTAAGCTGCGAAATTCCTTTCTCCTGTCTAATCCTTCTGATGTTATCTATTACAGTTTTCTCTAATTTTGTTGGCTCGTTATCCATACTATCAATTTTGATATGTTTTAGGTAATTGCAACTTGCCTAACTGATAGTGTTTATGCTATAGTGTAATTGATAGTGTTTATATACTATCAAAATTCGGAGTCATATGTCATTCATTTCAATATCATTCGCAATCCTTTTTTTAATTCTTGTAATTTTATATCATTTAACCGCTAGAGTTGCTAAAAATCCAGTCTTAATACAGAACATTTTACTTTTGGCTGCAAGTCTTGTTTTTTACGCTTTTGCGGATTTAAGATTTTTACCTTTTCTTTTCTACATAATCATCATTTCTTACATTGCAGGAAGATTTTGTAAAAATAAACCCCTTTATATTCTTTTTTTAATAGCTGATATAGCACCTCTCTTTGCAATAAAGTATTGTCCTTTGATTCTTCATACACACTGGATTTTCCCACTTGGTATTTCATTTTTTACATTTCAAAGTGTTAGTTATATAGTCGACTCTTATACAAAGAAAATTCCTTCAGAAAAAAACTTTTTAAACGTTGCACTTTTTATCAGTTTCTTTCCGATAATTTCGAGTGGCCCAATACAACGTGCAGGCAATCTTATTCCTCAATTTCAAAATGTAAGAACTTTTGATTATAACAACGCAACTGATGGAATGAAGCTTTTTGCATGGGGTATGTTTAAGAAGTTATGCATTGCAGATAGAATTGCAGTTTATGTAAATTATGTTTATGGAAACGTTAATGATGGATATGGACTAGCAATTCTTCTTGCTACAGTTCTTTATTCATTTCAGATTTATTGTGACTTTTCGGGCTATAGCGATATGGCAATAGGAATTGCAAGATATCTTGGTTTTGATGTAGGGAAAAACTTTGATCATCCATATCTTTCAAAGTCGGTGGGAGAATTTTGGCGAAGATGGCATATTAGTCTCAGTTCATGGCTTCGAGATTATGTTTATATTCCGCTTGGTGGAAGCCGTGTTGCACTTCCGCGTATTTATTTGAATATTCTGATTACTTTTTTAGTAAGCGGAATTTGGCATGGTTCCACATGGAATTTTGTTATTTGGGGATTATTACACGGAATCTTCCAATGTATCGGTAGAGCTACAAAATCGTTCTGGGAAAAAATAAAAGTTCCGTCATTCATAAGAATCTTTATTACGTTCTGTCTTGTAACATTTACCTGGATTTTCTTCCGTTCAAATAATCTTCAAGAAGCAGGAATTGTAATCAGTAAAATAACACAAGTTCCACAGAACATTAGTCAGTTCTTTGTGATAAAGGGTAATTTAGGTATGAAAGAGGCTCTTCGTATTCTGTTTGCTTTAAATGATGAAAATTTCGGTGGTTTTCCAGGAATGGCGTTGTTATGTTTATTAATGTGTGCTTTCTTATTCTGTGAATTAATTACGCAGAAAAAAGATGGACTGATTTTTATAAAGCAAAAAACAGGAATTATCCGTTGGAGTATTTACATAATATTAATTATGTCATTAATCTGTTTTGGAAATTTTGGATTATCAAGTAATTTTATTTATAATAATTTTTAGGAAATCAAAAAATGAAACGTCTTATTCTTAAGTTAATTCTTCTATTCGTTTTGGTTATAAGTACATTAGCCATCGTTAATCAATTATATATTCGTACAAATTATTGGAAAGCCGAAAACAATGTCAATAAGTTCAATGACATTCCATATAACATTGAACTTGGAAATTTTGGTAGCAGTCACGGTTTATATGGTTTCAAGTACGATAAGATTCAAGACATTAAAACTTATAATTTTGCATTATCATCGCAACCATATTATTATGATCTTCAATTACTAAGAAAATATATTGATCATTTTGAAAAAAATGGTGTTGTAATAATATTGATTTCATATTTTGATATAACTCGCAGACCAAATTATGCTTCATATCGCAGCAGATATTATCGTATACTGCCTAAATCAAGTCTTGACTCTTGGTCACCATGGGAAGCTATTTGTTATAATAAATTTCCAATTCTATCAGCGAAATTGAATATTTTAAAAATTATTCATGATGTTCCAGTTAAAACTATGAGCCCATACTACAATAGAACAACTTTCATGGACGAAAAGAATCTTTATGATTACTGTATAGAAAAACACAAAAGCTGGACCAGTCCGGAAGGTGAAAAAGGAAAAATAGGATATGATATGAATATTTCAGAAATATCTTTAATGATAGACCTATGCTTGGCTCATGAATTAATTCCAATTCTAATAACAACACCTGTTACAGATGTTTTAAACGAAATATATGAAAATGATATAGACTTCTTTCCAACATTTGAAAAGTTTTCTAGAGATTTAACTTCTAAATATGAAGGTTTGATTTATCTTGATTATTCTCGAAACGAAAAATTTTCAAAGAATCATGAGTTCTTTTGCGATGGTGACCATTTGAATAATATGGGAGCAGATGCATTTACAAAACAGGTTATTTCTGATTTGAAACAAATTGGTATCATTAAATAATTAAAATTACTTTATTCTTCAGCGATAACTATCAAAAAAAAGAGTTATCGCTGAAGAATCTTTGCATTTTTCATTATTTTGATAAAAAATGGCATTATGGACAAAATAATTGGAAGAAAAGCAGAAGTTAAGCAGGTATTGGAATGTTTTGAATCAGATAAATCT
>JAEDFX010000070.1 GCA_016297805.1 Treponema sp.
TATTTTCATAAGGTTCCCTTTTATAAATTATTAAACAATTATTTGGTTGATATTTTATGGGCTGTATCTTTTTGTTTAATTTTTTTTAATTTAATAGAAATAAAGTTAAAATATTTTGTTGCTTTTTCCTTATTCTTAATGAGTGAATTGTTACAATTAAAAAATCCTGTGTTAGGTACTTTTGATTTTGTAGATTTGCTGATTTATTTAATTACAATATTTATTTTTTTTATGATAAATGAATCCAAAGCATAAAGAAAGCCCTTCGACAAGCTCAGGGACCGCACTTGTCGAAAGGCTTTTTTGTGTGCTTTATTACTGAACGCTAAACAGCAAGTCTTCGTAGCTTGGGAATGGTTTGTATTCCTCTCCAAGAAGTTCTTCTATTTGATCGGCTACAGCGCGAACTTTTGCCATGGCAGGTAAAACATTGCTTGCGTATGCTTTAGCCTGTTTCAGTAAGTCTTTTATGCTGGCTGTTTCCTTGTGAACTTTATCCAGTTCTTCTGCAGACTTGGAAAGTTCATTTATCAGACAGTTAAGCTGTTTCAAAAGCTTTAAGCCTGCATCACACAAATCACCGATTCGCTGCATTTTGAATTCTGTATCAGCAATTACGTTCATGTATTTAAGTGCTGCAGGAATAATATCTTTGTTGACCATTTCAATCATTGTGTTTACTTCAATGTTCAAAACCTGACAGTATTTTTCCAGCTTAATGTCGTGATGACTCTGCATTTCCTCTGGGGTATAGATTTGCATTCGGGTAAACAAATCAACATTTTTCTTATCAAGATAATGTTCAATTGCATCTGGAGTTGTGCGGTAGTTTTTAAGGCCCCGAGCTTCTGCTTCTTTTACCCAGTCTTCTGTGTATCCGTTTCCGTTGAAAAGAATCTTCCAGTGTGCTGTGATTTCACGTTTGATGAGAGCCTGAAGTTCTTCATCAAAATTCTTGGCGTTTTCCAGTTCATCTGCAAAATCGCATAGGGTGTTTGCAAGAATTGAGTTCAGAATTGTGTTAGGTCCGCTGATTGAAAGGCTTGAACCTACTGAGCGGAATTCAAATCTGTTACCTGTAAATGCAAATGGTGAGGTTCTGTTGCGGTCTGTAGAATCCTTTGGAATGCCGGGAAGGACATCTACGCCAATATTAAGCTTTGCACCGGCTTTGTTGTCGTAAGATTTTCCTTCTTTGATTGATTCCAGAACGGCTTCCAGTTCATCTCCTACGTAAATTGACATGATTGCTGGAGGAGCTTCAATTACACCAAGACGGTTGTCGTTTCCTGCAGATGCAACTGAATAGCGGAGTAAATCCTGATTGTCGTCTACGGCTTTGATTACGGCTGTAAGGAACAGAAGGAACTGGGCATTGTCACGAGGAGTTTTTCCTGGCGCAAAAAGATTTTCGCCCTTGTCTGTGGCAATTGACCAGTTGTTGTGTTTACCGCTGCCTGCAACTCCCGCAAAAGGTTTTTCGTGGAGCAGACAGATTAATCCGTGGCGGCGGGCAACTTTTTTCATGATTTCCATTGTCAGCTGGTTCTGGTCTGCTGCCAGGTTTGAAGTTGTGAAAATTGGTGCCATTTCGTGCTGAGCTGGGGCACCTTCGTTGTGTTCTGTTTTTGCGTAAATACCAAGCTTCCACAGTTCGGTATTCAGATCTTCCATGTATTCAATTACACGAGGTTTGATTGCGGCAAAATACTGGTCGTCCATTTCCTGACCTTTTACCGGGCGGGCACCAAAAAGAGTACGCCCGCACATTTTAAGGTCTTTGCGTTTTTTGTAAAGCTGTTCATCAACAAGAAAGTATTCCTGTTCTGGTCCCATTGTTGTTGTAACGTGTTTTGCATCGTTTCCAAAAAGTTTAAGGATGCGGAGGGACTGTTTGTTCAGGCTTTCCATTGAACGGAGGAGTGGAGTTTTTTTATCCAAAGCTTCGCCTGTCCATGAACAGAAGGCTGTAGGAATACAAAGTGTGTGATCCTTTACAAATGGATATGAGGTTGGATCCCAGACTGTATAACCGCGGGCTTCGAAAGTTGAACGTTTTCCGCCGCTTGGGAAAGATGATGCGTCTGGCTCTCCCTTAATCAGCTCTTTTCCGCTGAAGCTCATTATGATTTTGCCTTCTTCAATAGGGGAAAGGAAAGAGTCGTGTTTTTCTGCAGTAATACCTGTAAGTGGCTGGAACCAGTGTGAATAGTGAGTCGCTCCCTTTGCAATTGCCCAGTTTTTCATAGCCTCTGCAACCTGATTTGCAACTTCCAGGTTCAAAGGAGTGCCTTCTTCCATTGTGTGCTTTAGTGCTTTGTAGGTTTCCACTGGCAAAGTTTCTTTCATAACAGTCTGATTAAAAACCAGGCTTCCAAAAATTTCAGGCAAATCAATATTTGTCATAGGGAACTCCTAAATCATACTACATCTTTGTAGTTTCTATAAAAATATTCTAATGATTTGGAATAACGGGGTCAAGAAATTAGAGATTTTACAAAATATCAAAAATTCCGGTTTTTCAAGACTGACATGAGTGTATCAAGTGATACAGCCAAGACTGACATGACTGTACCATTTGATACAGTCATGTCAGTCTTGGTTGTTATGTCAGTTTTGACAAACTACTTTTTTAGGTTGTTGATTAGTTTGAGTGGAGTAAGGTCATATGTGGATTGACCTAGATTGATGGCGGATAATGCGTGGATTTCTACTGCGGTAATGACTGCATCCTGCAAGCTGTATTTCTGAGCTAATAGTGCGCCTGTCATGCCTGCCAGAACGTCTCCGCTGCCACCTTTCGCCAGGCATTGAGCACCGTCCGTGCATACAAAAATATTATCTCCGAAGGCAATAAATGTGTTTGCACTTTTCATTACGACTGCAGTTTTTGGATAAAGATGAGTCAATTTTTTTCCAAGTTCAATTTTTGATTCAGATGATTGTGCCAGAGTTTTTACATCATAATCCTTAACAAAACGTGAAAGTTCCGAAAGATGCGGTGTAAGAACAATTTTGATATTTTCAATTTTATTTAGTTCTTCCAGCAGGGCAGGTAATCCATCCCAAGTCATCATATCTGCATCAAAGACTATAGCAGGACTTACAGCAGTTTTTGCCCAATGCAGAACCTTTTCTGCCATTCTTGTCACCTGATCTTTCTCAGTTCCTAATCCTGGACCAATTACAATACAAGTAGTCTTTGCAGGAATTTTTTCAGAAATCATCAGCTCAGGACTGATTTTAAACTGTTCAAGATTTGAGTTTTCTGTTTTTACAAGAGTTGTGAGACCACTGCCAAAATTCATAGCAGCGGTGGCAGCAATAATAGCGGCTCCAGATTTCTCTCCTGCAAAAACCGCAGTATGCCCATAAGTCCCCTTATGAGCAGCAGGATTTGTGCGTAATGGAAGTTTTATATCAGCTTCCTCTATCAGATAAGCATCTGGCTGAATACCGCTTTCAAAAGAACTTCGTGGAATACCTAAATCGGCAACAAGAATCTTTCCGCAGACGGTTTTTGCCATATCTGAATATAATGCCGATTTTTGTTCTCCCATAGTGATTGTATAGTCCGCTTTAAAGTAAAGACCTGATGGAATATCGCAGGCAATTTTTATACCAGATGCCGCATTCAGCCTGTCCAGTATCAATTTAATTTCTGTTTTTAGTTCTCCATGAAAACCAATTCCGTAAAGACAATCAACAATATAATTAAAATTATTTTCAGGTGAAAGTTCTTTTATTATTTTTACACCAAGTTTGCAGCACATTTCATACTGTGTGCAGGCTTCCTGTGCAGCAGGTTCTTCTATCATTAAGACTGTTACTTCGGCCTTATCAATAAGCATTCGGGCTAAAGCATAACCGTCTCCACCATTGTTGCCTTTACCGCAGATTATAAGAACCGCAGGCTCTGATGTAGGAGTGTTGAGAACTGTAGGATTTAAAATAAAATCTGCCATTGCTCTGGCAGCGTTTTCCATCATTAAAAAAGGCGGAACAGAAAACTTATCTTTTGCAAGCTTTTCTAATTCCGCCGGTTTACAAAATATTTTTTGCATTATTAATTAAAAATATCCTTGAAAGTTTTTCCAATATCTTTGCCAACATCCTTCAGGTCATTTCCAACCTCTTTGCCGGCTTCTTTTATGTCTTTGCCAGTTTTTTTAGCATCTTTTTTTACTTCAGCGACATTCTTACTAGCTTCTTTTTTAGCTTTTGCCTTTTTCTTTTCCAATGTTTTTTTTGTTTTTTCTTTTGCCTTATTAAGCTGTGCTTCTGTCATATTTGCATAGTCACCGATTTTAGTATTGATTTTTACCAGTTCCAGTTCCAATGCAGCAATCTCTTTATTTAGAGCAGCATCTGCAAAAATTACAGGCTGAGCAAGCATAAAAGCGGACATTACAATCGCAATTTTTTTGTTTAATTTCATATTAATCACCTAGTTAAAAAATATCATACCAAGAATTCCAAGTGGAATGAGATATGCAGCAAACCACTGAAGTTTACCTTTACGGATAATTTTCATCAATACAGTCAAAGATATATATCCGACTGCGAATGCTGCTGCACAACCTGCAATAACAGGTGCAGCACCAACAGTTTCAGAAACTTCTCCTAAGTCTTTTAATTCAAGAATGAAGGCACCCAAAATTGCAGGAATTGAGATGATAAAAGAATAATCACCTGCAGTTTTCTGATTTACTCCGCTGAACAAAGCTCCTGCTATTGTAGAACCTGAACGGCTGATTCCTGGTAGTGTACCAATTCCCTGCATAAAACCAATTATTAAAGCCTGAGACTTTGAAACAGGTTTTTCTTCAGTAGTGTTCTTTTTGCCAATTCGTGAAGAAACAATCAGTAATAGAGCTGTAACAAGGAATCCGGCGCATGTTATTTTAATAGACATATCAGGAATTAGCTTGCTTGTAACAACTCCTAGAATTCCTGTAATAATGGTAGAAAGAATTATAGCTATAATATTTTTGCGGCCTGTAATATCATCTTCAGTTGCTTCTTTGCGGGAAATCCATCGGCCAAGGCATTTAAGAAGATTCCAGATTTTTCTCCAGAAATAAATACAAACAGCGGCAAGTGTAGCAAGATGTAAAAATATATCAAATAAAAGAGGAACTTCTTCCAGCCCAAAAAGATTCTGTGCAACTGCAAGATGACCTGATGAGGAAATTGGCAAAAATTCTGCAACTCCCTGTAAAAAACCTAATAAAATACCCTGAATAACTGACATTTAGTTTTCCTTTAATTTTTTATTTTTAGAAAGAATATTAAGAATGATGAAAACAAAGATAGAACCTAATACCATCAAAGAACACAATATCTGACCTGTTGAAAAATTCAAAAGGGAAGTGTTTGTATAAATTGGGGCTGCGGCATCTTTTGCAATTCTATAACCAATATCTGCATCTGGTTCGCGGAAATATTCTATGAAGAAGCGTGCCAATCCATAACCGCCTGTGTACAAACATCCCAATGAACCATCAACTTTTTTGTGCTTTCTGCATATCCAGATTATTGTCCACAATACAACACCTTCAAAGAATGCTTCATACAACTGACTTGGATGACGTGGAAGATTTACAAGTTTATCTGCTGTTATGTTCATCCCAATTTTATTTGCAAAATCCTGAACCCAAGGAAGATTCGATGAAAATCTTTCTGCTGCAGGGAAAACCATTCCCCATGGCATAGTTGTGACTCTTCCGTATAATTCACCGTTCAGGAAGTTTCCTAATCGTCCAAAGGTGTACCCTAGTGGAATAGCACAAACCATTGCGTCAATCCATTTTGCGATTGGACGTTTATGACGTTTGCACCAGATAATCATTCCCAATAATCCACCGACAAAACCACCGTGGTAAGACATTCCTGCAAGTCCTGTAAAGTTACCCTTTGAATCAAAAGGCCAGAATATGAGCCAGGGTTTACTCCAGTAAATTCCAGAAGTATCATAAATCAGAGTGGAAAAAATTCTTGCTCCTAATAGCAGAAACAGAATTCCGCAGGAAATACAACTGAACAAATCATCTTCAGTGACTTTCTGGTCGGGTGTATCTAATGCACCTTCCTTTGCAACCTTTTTCAAAATAAAGTAGGCGGTAACAAAAGCAAAAACATACATTAACCCGTACCAGCGGATAAGTCCTAAAAACTTAACGCCAGGAAAAATCTGGGGATGAATCCAAGATGGATAGTTGAGATATAAAAACATTTTTCAATCCTGTATAAGGCTAAAAGCCGATGATTTTTATTAAAGTCTAAAGCCCTGTTCAGAAGCTTTAAGCAATTTAGATTTGAGAAGATTATTTTCTTTTCTGAGTTGAGTCAATTCGTATTGCTGGGTTTTAATCATTTCGGCCAGTTCACTTACGGAAAGAGATCCACCAGAAACTAAATCATCAATACCAGAAAGCTTGAAGTTGTAATCGTCATTTGCATCTTCTTCAGCCTCCTGGAAATTATCACCATTAAAACTGTCCGGATTAAAATCAGCATCAAACTGATGAGGTGGAGTAGTAATCACTTTATCAGCAATACGGTAAATAGCCTGTCCCAATACCGACTGAGGTTTGTAAACAACAACAGGAAGCTGAGAAGCCAAAGCCTTGTCCTGAAGCAAATCTCTGTACATAAGGCCTAGATATTCAATTTCCAATCCTAAATACTGATTACATGACGCTTTGATTCTTTGAGCCCGGTCTGCATCTTTAGGATCTTCAATCATATTCATTACAAGTCTAGGTCTGAACTGCTGCATTCGGTTTATAAACAACTGAGTTGTCTGAGGATCAGCCTTTGCCAGCCCCTGAATCAGCTGAGGAATATACAGCTTCTGCATTTTTTCAGAATCCTTTTTCAGTTCATCAAGAAAAGCACGGCCTGGAGTTCCACGTTTAAATGTTGTATGCAAAAGACGGAATACTGCATTTTTAAGAAACAGATATCCGTTAAGAGTTGCAGTTACAGCAGGAGCAGAAACAATAATGCCCTGAGGAGAAAGAAGGAACATATCAAGAATAAATTGATGTGTTCCGGCACCTAAGTCTAAAATTACATAGTCACAATCGATGTTTTTAAGGTTTCTGATGAGCTTAACCTTTTGAACGTGTTTGAGAGAAGTTAAATCAGGAATCTGGCTGTCACCAGCAATAAAGCTTACGTTCTGATAATCAGTTGGCTGGATAATATCTTTAAAATCACTTTTTTCTGTGAACCAGGAACCAAGACTTGCAGAGCCTGGACGCTGCCCAATTACGAGATGAAGATTTGACGCACCAAGATCCAGGTCAACCAGAACAACTCTTTTCCCCTGCTGTCCCAGTGCAATTGCTAAGTTTGCAGAAAGAAGGCTTTTTCCTACACCGCCTTTACCGCTTGCTATTGGAATTATTTGTGACATAAAAAAATTATAACATGAAAAAAATTAATTGTGAATGAATCTTCCTTATAAAGTGGATTTTTTACTGATTGTGACGTACAATGTTCTCTATGAAAATTTCTAGAAAAATACTTGCTGTGGTTGTTCTCTTTTTTGCTTCCCAGTGTTTTGCCCAATCTGATACCGAAGTTAAGATTTCAAGTTTCCAATATGTAAAAAAATTAAACTCTGTTTTTGATTTTGTTCTTCAGAATTATGTTGATGAACTGGATCCTAGAACTTTATACGAAGGAGCCTTAAAAGGAATGATGGATTCCATAGGCGATCCATATACTTTATATCTTGATTCTGAAGCCATGCGTGATCTTACGGATACAACTTCTGGTAGCTTTGGCGGTGTAGGTCTTTCAATTTCAAAGGCTATAGAGTCTACTCCAGAAAAGCCTGCATATGTAGAAGTTGCTTCCCCTATTGATGATACTCCAGGAGCCAAGGCTGGTATTCAGTCTGGTGATTTGATTGTTGCAATTGATGGCATGCCAACACCTCAGATGACAATGAATGAAGTTCTTTCACATCTTCGTGGAGAAATAGGAACCCCTGTTACAGTTACAATTCTTCGTGGTGCCAACATGAAGTTTGATGTGACATTGATACGAGCTCTTATTGAAGTTCCAACTGTAAAATTCGGAATGATTGAAGGAACCTCAATCGGTTATGCACGTCTTATTCAGTTTACTCCAGATACACCTTTGCGTCTTCAGGATGCTTTGGATGCTTTCGAAAAAGAAAACTACAACGGTCTTATTATTGACCTTCGTGATAATCCTGGTGGGCTTATTACCAGCGTTGTTGATACTGCAGATAAATTTATTGATGAAGGTCCAATTGTTTCTACAAAGAGCCGTTTACTGTTTGAAAATCAGCAGTTTGTTTCAGCTAAAGATAAAACAACAGTAAAGAAAGATATTCCTATCGTTGTCTTGATAAATCGTGGTTCGGCTAGTGCTTCAGAAATCCTTTCAGGAGCTTTGAAAGATTATCATATGGCATATTTGGTTGGTGAACGAACTTATGGAAAGGGATCAGTTCAGCAGGTTGTTCCATTAAGCAATATTGATGGAATAAAACTTACAATGGCACGTTACTATACTCCAAGTGATACTAATATTGATAAAGTTGGTATTCCTCCTGATTTAGAAGTACTTAATCTCCAGAAATTTACTGATGAAGAAGAAAAACTTTATGTTGAAATGATTAATTCAAAAATCATTACTGATACAGTTGATGCAAAACCTGGAATGAAAGAAAGTGATATTGTAGAAGCAGCTGCAAAAATTGCAAAGGATTATCCTTTTGAAGAAAGATTGCTTCGCCGTTTGCTTAGAGTTCAGGTTCAGAAATCTCAACCATCTGTATTGTATGATATGGATTGGGATTTGCAGTTGAAGGAAGCTATAAAAGTGGTTCAGTCATCAAATTATAAGGATTTGGTAAAAAACACAAAAACACTTAAACAGCTTCAGGAAGAAGTTTCAGCAGAAACAGCTGAAAAGAAATAATGCGGCAATTTATTCTTGAAAAACAAAATATAAAAAATGGTCTCATAAATCTGGAAGGAAAAGACTTTCGTTATCTTCGTCAGGTTTTACGCGTAAAAATTGGCGATATGGTAAATGTGCGTCTTCCGGATGGAACCTTGGAAAATTCTACAGTTGCTAAAATTGATGATAAGGGTAAAAAAATAACTCTTCAGATTTGTGCGTCTACCGGGCAATCCCTGAACTTGTCGAAGGGTATTACCCGTGGTGTACAGTCCACAGAAATTGACGGTAAACTGCCTGATGTAGAATACTGGCTCTTTCAATTTCTGCCAAAGCCTCAGAAACTGGAACAGATTGTCCGTCAGGCAACAGAATGTGGCGTTTCAGTGATTGTTCCTATAATAGGTGAATATACAGAAAAAAGCAGTGTATTTGCGCTGGAAGGAAACAAAAAAGAACGAATCGAACGTATTATTAAAGAGGCTCGTCAGCAGAGTGGTTCCCCTGTGGATACACAGCTGCATGCCGTAGTAAAATTGGAAGAAGCTATTGATTTATGGAATGAAATCTGTACAGAAGAAAATGCTTCTTTGGGATTTGTGCTTTCTGAGCGTGATGATTGCGAAGGTTCGTTAAATGAAATAATTGAACGAAAAGGGACTTTGAAAAAAGTTGCAGTTGCAGTAGGTAGTGAAGGCGGAATCAGCCCTGAAGAGGTAACCTCTTTGCAGGAAAAAGCTCTATTCCATCCAATTCATTTTGCCGTAAATATATTAAGATGTGAGACTGCAGCATTATATGGAATTGCTGCAGTTCAGACTTCAATCAATAAATAAGGATTTATATATGTCTATTGAAAGAATCAGTTTAATCGGAGTACCTGTTGATATTATTTCTCCTGAAAATCTTGAAAATGAACTTCTTGAAATTCTTGCAAAACCAGGAACAAAACAGATTATTTTTCTTTCAATCTGGGATTTATTAAAAGCCAGACATAAGGGAGATTTTGCTGATTGTGTAAAAAGTGCAGACCTTGTTCTTCCAATTTCAAAAAGTATCCTTAAGGGTGCGAAATTTCTGAAGCTGCATGTGCCTGTTCGTTATAATCCTTTTGAGGCAGTTATCCAGATTCTTTCTATCTTAGATTCTCATTACAAATCACTTTATCTTTTTGGTTCCAGTGAAAAAACTTTGGCAAAAACAGAGCGTAACATTCGAGATACATTCAAAAATCTTAAGGTGATTGGTCGTTACATTGGTTATTATCCTAAAACCGTAGAAGATGATATAGTTCAGGCTATTTTTAAGGCTCAGCCATCTTTAGTTCTTCTTAGTGATGGAATTAAAGAAAAAAATTGCTGGGCTTATAGACGTAGAAACCGTTTTTCTTCAAGTATCTTCCTTTATTACAAAGATGCATTTGGAATTTTCTCTGAACGAGTAAAACGTGTAAAGGAAAAAACTTTTAACAATGGAAATGAAATTTTTGTAGAATTAGTTCATAATCCATTTAAGATTTTTTTGCTGTTCCCATACATGTGGTATAAAATCGTTTTGTTCTGGTACAAAATCAGAAAGAAGAAATAATCTGCAGAATAGCACGCCCGAATTCTTCTGCTTTCGCTTTACCAATTCCGTAAACATTCAGTAAATCAGTTTTATTCTTAGGTTTTTTTGCGGCAAGATCTAAAAGGGTTTTGTCGCCAAAAATCATATATGGAGCCAGGTTTAAATCATCAGCTTTGCGTTTTCGCCATGCCTTCAGTTCCCTTGCAATTTCTTCCGCAACCTTATCATCAACAGCAGGTTTTTCCGCAATGATTCTTTCCCCACGGGCATTTGTACTTCCTGTAGCATATTTCCTGATTTTCGAAGTAATCATAGGCAGCTGCAATTCATCCCTGGCAGCAATAAATCTTTTTCCCCGATCAGTTAATTCCAATACGTTGTAATCACCGGTTTTGTACAGATAGTTTTCTGCAATCAGTAAATCTACCAGTTCCAGCCAGTCATTTCTATTGTATTCAGTTCCAATACCCCAGGTTGTAAGCTTGTGGTGTCCGTTTCCAATAATTCGTTGATTTTTTGATCCCAGCAGAACATCAACTACATAGGAGGCACCGAATCTTTGATTTGTACGAATGATACAGCTCAGAAGCTTCTGTGCAGGAATTGTAACATCAGAAAGAGGAATTTCCCCAGTCTTACATATATCACAGCAGCAGGCCTTTTGTTCTTCTGTTTCGCTGCCGGAATATGCTTCTCCAAAATATCCTAAGAGAGCACGACGGCGACAGGTTCTGGCAGTGGCAAATTTCACCATATTCTGTAAAAGGATTTCTGATTTTTCAGGATCTGCTGCATCTTCAAAAAAGTAACGGATTTTGTGGATGTCATTAGCAGCATAAAGAAGCAGTGCTGTTGAAGGAAGACCGTCACGACCAGCCCGTCCAATTTCCTGATAATATTCTTCTACGGATTTTGGCAAATCATAATTAATGACAAAGCGAACATTAGGTTTGTTGATTCCCATTCCAAAAGCAATAGTTGCTACAATAATCTGCACTTCATCTTTAATAAACATTTCCTGATTTTTTGCACGAACTTTATCCGGCAATCCTGCGTGATAACTGAGAACTGAATAACCAAGATTATCAAGGGTTGCTGTTAGTTCATCAACTTGCTTGCGGGAATAGCAGTAAATAATTCCACTTTCTCCAATATGACGTTTTATACAACCTATGACTTGATCTAATGCGTTTCGTTTTGGCTGAACTTCCAGAAAAATATTTTCTCTATTAAAACTGGAAATAAATACGGAAGCTTTTTCCATGGCAAGATTTTTTACTATGTCGTTTCTGACGTGTTCTGTGGCAGTTGCTGTAAGTGCCAGCATTACAGCCTTTGGGAAAAATTTTCTTATACTACTGATTTCAAGATAATCCGGGCGGAAGTCGTGACCCCATTGTGAAACGCAGTGGGCTTCGTCAATTGTAATACAACTGATGTGAATTTCTGGTGATGAGAGAATTTCCCTGACTCGTTCTGTAGCTAATCCTTCTGGAGAAACGTAAACTATTTTTACTTCTCCGGATTTTATTTGATTTATTGCTTCAAGATATTCTTCCCAGTTTAGTGAACTGTTCAGAAAAACTGATTGTATGCCAGCAGTTTTTAATGATGCAACCTGATCCTGCATTAAAGAAATCAAAGGGGAAACTACAACTGTAATGCCTTTAAAAATTAAAGCAGGAAGCTGATAACAGAGTGACTTTCCTCCACCAGTTGGCATAACAGCCAGTGTGTCTTTACCATTTAAAACGTTGATAATAATGTCTTTCTGAAGAGGACGGAAATTATCGTAGCCGAAAACAGTTTTCAAAACTAATTCAGGCTGGGCATTTACAAAAGCATTAGATTTTATTTTCACATAATTATTATAGCACATATAAAAACACTTGAAATATCCTTTAAGATTTGATATAGTATCAATATTCACGCCGGAGTGGTGGAATGGTAGACACGACAGACTCAAAATCTGTTGCGAGCAATCGTGTAAGAGTTCAAGTCTCTTCTCCGGTATTAAGCTTCCTGTTTCAGGAAGCTTTTTTTTATTT
>JAEDFX010000202.1 GCA_016297805.1 Treponema sp.
CTTCTTTACCACTCATATGTTCTATTTCAATCTCAAACATCTGTACTGCTTTTTTAGACCATACTGCACTAGCCCTCCAGCAGAATACAATTCTGCAACAGAAATATCTGATGGGAATAAAACTGTATCTCCACCAAAAACTACAATTGCAAGAATAACACCTGTTAATATAGAGGTTAGAGTAAATTCCGGAGTAATTTTATCAGCCGGAATATAGGGTTTGAATTCTGTGGTAAAGTCTGCCATCGGAATCCCCTTATTAATATTTTGTTATTTCTATTAATTGTAACATAAAAAACAAAAAAAATGATTTAGATATTCGTAGCACAGCTTCTTCTCTTCTTCTGCAAAATGGACAAATCTATTAAAGAAATCTATCTATTTCCGAAAATGCAGCTGCATTCCATTTTTTCTTCTTTAACCCCATAAATCCATGATTAGCACCTTCTATATAAAGTGAACGTACTTCTTTAGCTTCAGGATCGTCTTTTCTTTTTTCCAGATATGCTTCTTTTGCTTTCTTTGAGTATTCTATATTTACAATCCTATCTTTTGTACCATGAATTATTAAAACTGGACCTTTATACCCACTTATTTCATCATTTGCATTCAGTTTATTCACATCTGTAACAAAGCATCTTCCCAATTTCATTGGACCACACTTAACAATCTCTGGAACATTTTCAGGATCAAATTTTGCAAATATCATAGACCCTTTTCTTGCATCATCTGGAATACACAAAGCAGGATAAAACATTATCAATCTCTTAATTTTATTCTGAAGCTTAGCTGCCACTATTCCAGACACAAAACCTCCCTGACTTAATCCCACAAGAGTTATATCATCTTTATTTACATAAGGCTGGGCACTGGCAAAATTGATTACAGCTTTTAAATCTTCAGCTTCAGTTAATACTGTCATATCACTAACTGAACCATCACTTTTAGAACCGATACCGCCACCATTAAAATCATAAATAAAGGCTGCATATCCTTTCTTGCAGAAATACTCTGCATAATCAATACACATTTTATGAGTTCCCATAAAACCATGACTTAAAATTACAACAGGCTTATTTAGATTTTCATCTCTATATACATAACCTCTAATTGTCAGGTTATCACGAACGCAAGAAAATTCTTCTTTAATCATAAATCCTCAAACACCAAAGGGAAAATACTGCAATATCCTGCTTCATTAATATCCAGAACCTTAAGAAAATCCTCTGTTGTATAACCGCCGATTCCACGATTATAACAAATTGGATCTGTTCCATAAATTTTTCCTATATGTATTTTATTTTCACTCACCCCAAACTGTCAACATGCCAATTAAAGTCACTATAAAATTAAAGATATGCTATAATATTAATATGAGTAATGAAGAAAAAGTATCAAAACCAAGAGAATATCATTCAAAATCTATCCGTCTTATAAAGCTTGAAAATGCTCTCCAGAAAAACAGATATATGTCTGTTGATGATTTGTGTGATGAACTGGAAGTTTCCAGAAGAACAGTTCTTCGAGATATTCAGAATCTAATGAATGATTTTAATGCACCTATTGAGTATGATCGTCTGAACAAAGGTTACCACTACACAGACGAAACTTTTATGGTAAAAAATGTTCTGGTTTCTGAAGGAGAGTTGGTTGCCATTACCAGTATTCTTCCTCTTTTGGAACGCTACAACAACACTCCACTTAAAGATACAATCTCTAAAATTTATGACACTATTGCTTCCATGCTTCCAAATCAGGTTGAAGTTCAGACTTCCCTTTTAAATGATGTTCAGTTTATTGCTGATGCGATTCCTGTTATTGAAGAAGAAGTATTCTCGGCAATCTTCAAGGCAATCCGTTTGCATGAAACAATAATTTTTGATTACCGTTCCATCAGTTCCATTGAATACAAACCTCATTCTATGAACCCTTATAAAATTTACTGCCAGAAAGGAGACTGGTATGTTGTCGGTTACTGCCATAATCATAAAAATTTCTCCACTTACACTCTTGCCCGCATGAAGAATGTAACACCAACAACAAAGTTTGAACCTGATCCGGAATACGACAAAAAAGTTCACATTGACCCAAACTTTGGTATCTGGAACAACGATAATCCTCCACAGAAAATTGAACTTCTGTTTGATAAATCCATAAACACTTATATTCTGGAACGAACCTGGCATAAAAATCAGGAATGTCACCAGAATGAAGACGGGTCTGTATATCTAAGCTTTACTTCAAACCAGAATCAGGAAACTCTGTACTGGGTTATGAAATTTGGCTCAAAGGTAAAGGTTCTTAATCCACCTTCTCTGAGAGACAAGGTTATTGAAGAACTGAAAAATGCCCTGAACAATTACTCAAAAAAATGAGTGATTACCTTTAATAAATATGCTATATTTTAAATATGAAAAAAAGTGTATGGATTATATTTTTTCATTTATTTCTCAACTCTCTTTTTGCCATACAATTACCAGAACGTAATGAAATAATAAAACCAAGTAATTCCATAAACGATGAACTATATAATATATGGCAAAATCTTGATAATGCTATTTCAAATCCAGATAAATCTGAACAGATTGCTCTATATCAGAATGATTTTCTTATGCAGCTGGAAAAAGAGAAACAGCTGAATAGCTACAAAATTTCTCGTTCCATGTATGCAAACTATCATGCTACAGATGATGATGTTGAGCTGAATACCTACAAAATTTCTCGTTCCATGTATGATATTCAAAGTCAGTTGCAGGATATGGAAACTGCCTGT
>JAEDFX010000203.1 GCA_016297805.1 Treponema sp.
TCTTCCAGAGTTCCCATAAATGAATCTGCAACATCTGCAAAAGCTGGAACCGAGGTATCTTCGGTTACTTCAATTGTTTTAGAATAGTCTGTCAGATCCTGAATTGAATTTTTAACAAACTCGTTATGTTTTTCGTCCAAAATATCAAAAATAAAATTACGAATTGATTTTCTTACTTCTTTTGAAACTTCCTTTGTGAACAGCAAAACAGAGGAGCCTTTGTTTTCATTATTTCTTGTACCAAAAACCACGGAAGATACTACAATGGTTCTTCGTCCTAAGGTTAGGGAAACGCAAGGATGAAGAAGATTTTTGGGGAATACCTCTATCATGTCCATTGGATAGGAACAAGAGAATCCTACGGAACTTATGTCATCTATAGAAAAGTTGTACAGTTTGTCTTTGTATGCAAGATATCCGTTTACTTCTCTTAAATCTTTGCTGGCAAGTCGTATATATTTTCTGCGCCCTTTGGCACCGTTCAGATCAAGGATGTCCCTTATTTTTTTTGAAGTTATATCTATTTTATTGTTCAGCATGATGAATCCGCCAGGCAGTTTTAAATCCATCATAAATTTTTCTTTTACATTAATGTTGGCTTTTATGGAAATTACTCCAATAAAAATTGTTTTAAGAGTTTCAGAATTGTTGAAGGATTTTATGTAGTTGTACCACTGGTCATAGTCCATTTCATCATCAATGTAAAAATAAGCCATGGCATCTTTATTATTTTCCAGAACTGGCTTGGCGTGATGATAATTATCTATAACAAAGGCTTCATACTCTTCAGAACGTAATTCTTCAACTACATAATTCTCAATGATTAAAGGCGGATTAATAAAATAGACTTTGCGCCCAAAAAGAGGATTTTCGCGATTTACTACTGCTTCTTTTGTTTCTGTACTCACTCATATTTAAGTTTATTATAAATTTGAATAATTGCAATGTAAATTTTAATTTGACATCTTAGACAATATGCAATACATCGCTTAATATTAGCATAAAAAACGAAGCAAATGTCAGAAAAATCTATACAGAAGGAAATCAACATAAAATGAAAAAAAACTGAAAATAATTCTGTTTATTCTCAGCTGGACGAAGCCAACAAAGTGTATTATTACCACCAAGGAACTTTCAAGTTAGAAACATCAACAGTTTCAAGAATTTTCTGTTTTGGTTTTTCAGGCAGAAACCCCAGTGCATAAAGAGGATAAGAATCAAATCCTTTTCCAGCACCTACATTTGAATCAGCAATTTTAACAGCCGGATGGATTCCATATTTTTTTTCATTTGCCAGCACAAACTTCATGCTTGTAGCCCTGTTGTTGGAAGATTTACATTCAATTATTCCAACTTCCCCATTTTTTTCAAATAAAAAATCCAGTTCTGGAGAGCCACTTGGAGCATGAAAATAATATAAACTCATATTATTCTTTGCAAAACTTGCAGCAACCATATTTTCTGCAATTGCTCCTTTGTAAGCACCTAAATCTCCTGAAAGAATCTTTTCGGGAACTTCTTCGCCTAGCTGGGAAACAAGAAGTCCGGTATCAATATAAAAAATCTTGAATTCTGTAGGAATTTTATAGGCTTCTAAAGGATAAACCAGTTCTCTTGTATTGTGTGCACGGACAACAAGGCCAACATCTTCAAGATAATCAAGACCATCTGCTTTTTCTGGAGAATGACCTTTTACATCAACAAGACTATACTGGAATTTTTTGTATTCTTTTGCTAACTGCACCGGAAGGGATTTTAAACAGGCCTCAGCCCTAAGTTTAAGCACTTCATTTACCGCATCATTTCCATTTTTATCTTTATAGCGGCCAAAATCATCTTTAATTGATTGCAGAATTCTTTTTTGAGTTTCTCTAACCTGATTCAAATCATGAGTTTCAAAAAAGATATTTACAACTTCAGGCATTCCTCCAACAATCAAATACTGAAGATACAAATTTCTAATGCTCTGGTGAACTGTGGGTTCTATTATCGTCCTTTCAGAAAGCGACTTGTTTACATACTCAAAAACTTTCTCATCCATTCCAGTATTTATAAGAAATTCTCTGAATGTCAGAGGATACATACTTATCTGTTCTTCATAGCCAACAGGAACACCACGAACATAAGGATTTCTAAAGCCCTTTACTCCAAGAAAACTTCCTGTACAAATAACATCAAACCTGCCGTCTAAATCCCAATACTTGAGAGAACTGCGGGCATTTGTACAATCCTGTATTTCGTCTAAAATTAAAAGAGTTTTTCCAGGAATAAAACGTGCTGTTGGGTCGCTGGCTGTAATGGAAAGAATCATCTGGTTTACATCAAAATCACCTTCAAAAGCTTTATGAACGGCATTGTTAGCCCGTAAATCAAGATATACAACGCTTTCGTAATTGGCTTCACCAAATTGTTTAACTGTAAAAGTTTTTCCTGTCTGCCTTAATCCACGAACAACAAGAGGATGGTGTTTTCTGTTTTTCCAGTCAACAAGATCATTTAAAATATCTCTCTTTAACATTTGTATTCCTTTTACAGTGATAATAGCATAGTATTGTCAATTTTCAAAGGATTTTAGTGTAAGTTTTTGTCATTTTTCAAAGGATTTTGATGCGAACTTTTGTCATTTTTCTGTTTGACAGACACGGCAACACCAGCCGCTCTGATCGGCGGCCTTACACATATTAGCGACCTGTTGGGGTAAATAATTTCATTAATTGAATAAATGCACAATTTTAATG
>JAEDFX010000071.1 GCA_016297805.1 Treponema sp.
GAATTTCAATCTGGAATTCTTTGATATGGATAGAAGTATACATATCTTCACGAACAACACGCTGTGAAATAAGTACGGCGTCTTCGTAGTTATAACCATTCCAAGGAACGAATCCTACAAGAATGTTACGACCAAGTGCCATTTCACCATTGAATGTTGCTGGACCGTCAGCTACTACTGAACCTGCCTGAACTTTTTCACCAACTGAAACTGTAGGTCTCTGGTGGTTACAAGTATCATTGTTAGTTCTCTGATATTTCAACAATGGATATTCATCTATTTCGTTTGTACCATCAACTTTAACTTTTACACATTCACTAGAAACATAGCAAACTTCACCAGCACGTTTTGCTTTTACAAGAACACCTGAATCGTAAGCACATTTTCTTTCCATACCAGTACCAACATGAGGTGGCTCTGGGAACAAGAGAGGAACTGCCTGACGCTGCATGTTACAACCCATGAGAGCACGGTTAGCATCGTCGTGTTCAAGGAATGGAATCATTGAAGCTGAAACTGAAATTACCTGACGTGGTGAAACGTCAATATACTGTACATCTTTTGGATTGCGCTGAGTATAGTTACCGCGGTTACGACAAGAAATTGTTCCTGTTGGGAATGATCCATCAGGTTTAATTCCTTCAACAACCTGACCAATATAATATTTATCTTCATCCATAGCAGACAAGTATTCAATCTTATCTGTTACTTTTCCGTCTTCAACCTTGCGGAATGGAGCTTCGAGGAATCCGTAATCATTGATACGAGTGTACATAGCCAAAGAAACAATCAAACCAATATTTGGACCTTCAGGAGTTTCAATTGGACACATACGACCATAATGTGAATAGTGTACGTCACGAACTTCGAATCCAGCACGGTCACGAGAAAGACCACCAGGTCCTAAAGCATTCAAACGACGTTTATGTGTAAGCTCAGCCAATGGGTTAATCTGATCCATGAACTGAGAAAGCTGTGAAGAACCAAAGAATTCTTTTATAGCAGCTACAATAGGTTTGATAGAAATCAAATCCTGTGGTTTCATTGTATCAGTTTCTTTCAAGCTCATTCTTTCTTTTGCAATACGTTCCATACGAGCAAAAGCAGATTTGAGCTGGTTAGTCATTAATTCACCAACTGAACGAATACGACGATTTCCAAGATGATCAATATCATCAATCTGTTCATCACCAACAAATACTTTGATAAGGAACTTCATTGTATTGATAATATCGTCTTTTATCAAAGTAAAATCTTTTACATCATCTGAGTAGTCGAATTTTTTGTTCAACTTATAGCGACCAACACGACCAAGATCATAACGTCTTTCAGAGAAGAACAAAGAATTCAAATCTTTTTCAGCCTGATCAACTGTCATTGGTTCGCCTGGCTGAAGAATTGCATATACAGCAGCCAAACAATCTTCTTTTGTTGGTTCATTATCTACAGAACCTTCTTTAACGTATTTCAATGCTTCTTTATCGAAACAATTTACGATAATGTCTGAATCAAGAGAATTGTTCTTTTCTTCTTTGTTCTGTGGATTATCACGTGTATCAAAACGAATTACACTGATTTCTGAAACGTTCTTAGCAACGAGTTCATCAATTTCATGAGGACGAAGACGTGTACCAGCATTAAACAAGCGCTGTTCTTCACCATTTTCATCTTTCAAGATTACTGCCGAAGCAAGAACTTTATCTACTAATTTATCTTTAGATGCAGCCTCTGCACCAACAGATACATCTTCTACATCATAGAAACAACGAATGATTTCTTCACGAGTACTATATCCAAGAGCTCTCAAGAATACTGTACCCAAAATCTTCTTTTTGCGGTCAATCTTAGCGTAAATAAGACCATGTTTCTGATCAATTTCAAATTCCAACCATGAACCACGGTAAGGAATAATACGACTTGAATATACACCTTTATCATGACAGAAGATTACACCAGGAGAACGGTGAATCTGAGATACAACTACGCGTTCAGCACCATTGATAACAAAAGTACCACGGTCTGTCATGAGAGGAATATCTCCCATATAAATATCTTTCTGAAGAATAGCTCCAGTCTGAAGGAAATTCAAATTAATACGAGCTTTTAAAGGAACAGAATATGTAAGACCTTTCTGTTTACATTCTAATTCTGTAAATTTCTGATTTTCCCAATCCAATTCATAGAATTCATATTCAAGAGACATATCTCCATTTGGACTTTCAATTGGGAAAGTTGAATTAAAAACATCCTGAAGTCCCTGTTCTAAGAGAGCCTGTCCATTCTTTAATCTGTCAGCCTGTAAAAAGCTTTCATAGGATGATGTTTGGATTGCGATAAGATTTGGAACATCCATAAAACTCTGGATGTCTTTACCGATATACTGACGGTTGATTGTTCGAGTCTTTGCGAACATCAGTTCCCCCTGATTGTGAGTTCAGATTACTTTCTGCTACATACTAGAAACTCTGTACAGCACAGAAAAATCTGATTTTTTACCCCGGGCGGGCGATATATTGCGTTTTTATTAAAACACCAAAATACGACTAAAGGGGATACCCGTAAAAAGAAAACTTTTTGCAGGCATCCCCCTATTTATTTAGTTCTAATTAGTTACAAAACTAATTATTTCTTTGAAGCTTTACCACCAGCTTCTTCGATCTTCTTGATCATTTCGTCAGCGTCAGCCTTGCTTACGCCTTCTTTAAGAGCTTTTGGTGCACCTTCAACCAAAGCTTTAGCTTCACCAAGTCCGAGACCTGTGATTTCACGTACTGCTTTGATAACTGGAATCTTTTTAGCTGGGTCGATAGATTCGAGAGTAACAGTAAATTCTGTCTGTTCTTCACCACCAGCTGCTGCTGCACCTGCTGCTGGGCCTGCTGCAACAGCTACTGCTGCTGTAACACCGAATTTTTCTTCCATTGCTTTTACGAGTTCTGAAACTTCAAGAACTGACATAGATGCGATTGCATCAAGAATCTGATCATTTGTGAGAGCTGCCATATTGTCTTCTCCACTATAAATTAATTATATATTCCACTCAGTGAGTGGCTGCAGTTTTTACCTCTCAAGAGGTGCTCTGCATTTAGCACGGACAGTCGACAGCTATGAAGCCTGAACGTGCTTTTTGTTTAGTTTTAGAATAGAAAACTATTCTGATTTGCTATCAGCATATGCTTTCAAAGTAGCTGCAAGTTTCTGAACTGGACCGTTCATTGCAGACATAAGCATAGCGATAAGAGTATTCTTTCCAGGAACCTTTGAGTAAGCTTCAATCTTAGCTGCATCATAGATTTCGTTAGAAATACTAGCACCCTTTACTGCGAGAGATGGTGCATCTTTTGCAAAGTCAAAAAGAACTTTTGCAACTTCGTTTGAATCTTCTTTAGCCATTGCTACAACTGTAGGGCCTTTAAGATAATCAGCAACGTTTTCAACTTTCATATCTTCGAAAGCGATACGTGCAAAGTTGTTTTTTACAACTTTAAGAACAGCGTTCTTTTCACGAAGTTTGTCACGGAGAGCAGTAATCTGTTCTACTGTCAATCCACGATAGTCAGCAAAAATGAAGTCGCTATAATCAGCGAATGTCTTTTTTGCGTTTTCAATAGCTTCTGCTTTAGCAGGCTGAATTTTCTTTGCTCTTACTGCCATTATTCACCTTCCTTGAAGTCAACCCATACACCTGGGCCCATAGATGAACTGATAGATACAGACTGAACAAATCCAGCAGCAGATCCAACTGGCTTCTTCTTGCTTACTTCAGAAAGAAGAGTACCAATGTTTGCTACAACTTTATCAGCATCCATTGAACATTTTCCAACAGCGATATGTACAATACCTGCTTTATCAGCACGATATTCAGTACGACCTTTCTTAAGTTCTGCAACTGCATTTGCAACATCTGGAGTTACAGTACCAGTTTTTGGGTTAGGCATAAGACCTTTACGACCAAGAACCATACCAAGACGTCCTACATCTTTCATCATATCAGGTGTAGCAACAGCAACGTCAAATTCGAGCCATCCACCCTTTACTTTTTCGATGTATTCTTCACCAGCATAAGCTGCACCAGCATCCAAAGCTTCTTTTACTTTGTCACCTTTACAGAATACCAAAACTTTCTTTTCACCACGGAACTGATTTGGGAATACCAATGTATCACGAACAGTAGCATTTTTTTCAAGACGAAGTGATACGTGAGCTTCGATTGTTTCATCGAACTTAGCAAACTTCATATCCTGAACCATTTTTGTAGCTGAAGCTAAATCATATTTCTTTGAAAGATCATATTTAGCAGCTGCTGCATTGTATTTCTTTCCATGTTTCATATTACTGCTCCACTTCTACACCCATACTGCGTGCAGTACCGGCAATGATTTTCTTTGCTGCTTCGATGTCATTAGCGTTAACATCTGGCAACTTTGTCTTAGCGATTTCTTCCAAATCCTTAGCAGACAATGTAGCAACCTTGTCACGAAGAGGGTTTCCTGAACCTTTTTCGATTTTACAAGCTTTCTTAATAAGAACTGCTGCTGGAGGAGTTTTAAGAATGAATGTGTAAGATTTGTCCTGGTAAACAGTAATTACAACAGGAATAATAAGACCACGTTCCATTGTCTTTGTTCTATCATTGAATTCCTGAACAAATTTTGGAGCTGAAACGCCGTGTGGTCCAAGTGCTGGTCCAATTGGAGGAGCTGGTGTAGCTGCTCCTGCAGGACACTGCAATTTGATAACGGCAGAAACTTTTTTTGTAGCCATTTTGTTTTCTCCCAATATTGGTGTGTAAGCATCTAAGATGTCTTACTAACGAGATGCCTATGTCCAACGGACCTGCAACTCTCCCAAAAACAGGATTATACGGTTTGCATTTGGGATACAAACCCCTGAATTTGCAAAGATCAATTTTTAGAAACTTCGTTCTAAAAACAAAAAGAATCTTGCGTTAACAAGACTCTTTTACAAGTTATGCTTTCTCAGCCTGTAAGAAGCTAACTTCAACTGGTGTTGGACGTCCAAAAATCTGAACTTCAACACTAAGCTTTTCTCTTTCGAGGTTAATTTCTTTTACTGTACCTGTAAACGATGCAAAAGGCCCATCAGAAATTTTAACAACATCGCCAATATTGAATGACTGGCGTACATGAACCTGTTTATCACCTTTGATTACTCCAGACTTCTGCAACAAATTCATTGCTTCATCTTTTGTAATTGGCATTGGACGATTTGAACGGCTAATATTACCAACAAATCCTGTTACACCCTGAATTTTATATAACTTTGCACAAGTATCTTTCCATCCAAGTTCTGGCAAATCCATTTCCAACATGATATAACCAGGCAAGAATTTGTTTGTTCTAGTTCTTTTTTTACCGTCTTTAATTTCAACTACATCTTCTACTGGAACTTTTACATCAAGAATTACATTTGAATCAATTTCATTCTTTTCCAATAAAGATCTGATTGTTCTTTCGATTTTTCCTTCATAACCTGTATATGTATGAAGAATGTACCAGTTTCTAGACATTTCCCCGTCCTTATTTCATTAACAAGCGGAATAATTCAGAGAATCCTAAATCAAGTAATCCAAGGATTACGGCAATAATAACAGTAGATATAATTACTACTTTTATTGAAGACAAAACATCTTCTTTAGTAGGCCATACTACTTTCTTTAATTCTGCTTTACTTTCTTTAATAAACTGAACTACTTTTGCCATAACACCTTTTCCTTAAAAATCAGGGCAGGCAGGATTTGAACCCACGACAGGCGGTTTTGGAGACCGCTGCTCTACCAGCTGAACTACTGCCCTATATATTAAAATCAACTTATTAAGCTGACCAAATACCTAAATAATTATTTAGCCTTTGTTTCTTTGTGCAAAATGCTTTTTTTACACCATGGACAATACTTATTCTTTTCTAATTTTCCAGTGATGTTCTTGCGGTTTTTGTAAGTAGTATAATTCTTTCTCTTACATTCTGTGCACTGCAAAGCGATGATTTCAACAGCACCCTTTTTCTTGCTTCCCATATTTATCTCCTAAATATAATTCACTTCAAAATCTTCTTAAGCCCATGTGCGGAATCGGACCGCAGACCTCCACATTACCGATGTGGTGCTCTACCAACTGAGCTACAGGGGCAAATGCAGTGTTCCACACAAACTCATAGAAAACGTGCGTTTTGAAAATATAAATCAAGATAGAAAATTAGTCAATAATTGAATAAGGAATTTCTCAAAATTCTTATTGTTTTAACAATCTTTGTATATTATAGTCTATGTATACCTTATTATAACAAAAACAGAGGAAAAAATGAATATAGATAAACTCGTAGATGGCATTCTTGATTCTTATAATCAATACGGATTAATCAACCGAAGCGACACAGATTCCTTTCCGAACCGTCAAGTTGTTGTCAATATTCTTCAAGATTTACAATATCTGATTTTTCCAGGCTTCAGAGTTGACGAAGATATCAATCCTTCCAATATCCGTTATATTACAGGCCAGAGAATAAACAACATCATAACAAAACTGACCAAAGAAATTGAAAAGGCTCTTATTTACACTATTACACAAACAAAAAATACAAATGAAAGTGATGTAACAAGTTCTCATTGTTTTAAACTTGCAGAACAAACAGCTGTAGCCCTTATTGAAGAACTTCCAGAAATCCGAAGAAAAATTCAATTAGATACAATCGCTGCTTTCAATGGAGACCCGGCAGCAAAAAGCAACGAAGAAGTCATTCTTTCTTACCCTGGTCTTGAAGCTATTCTTGCATACAGACTTGCACATTTCCTTTATAAAAACGGTGTCCCTGTAATCCCTAGAATCATGACTGAACATGTTCATGGAAAAACAGGTATTGATATTCACCCTGGTGCAAATATTGGAGAATCATTCTTTATTGATCATGGTACTGGTGTTGTAATTGGTGAAACCTGTATCATTGGAAACAATGTAAAAATATATCAGGGTGTAACACTGGGAGCTTTAAGCGTTAAGAAAAACCTTCAGAATAAAAAACGCCATCCAACAATCGAAGATAACGTTACAATTTACGCAAACGCAACAATCCTTGGTGGAGATACAATAATTGGAAAAGGTTCTGTTATTGGTGGAAACACATGGGTTACTGAATCTGTCAAGGAAGGAACAGTAATTACTCAAGGGTAAAAAAAATAAAAAAACAGTGTTAAAAAAAGCAAGGTTCCCAACCAGTAACACTAAAAGGGAACCTTGCCGTCCAGCGTTACTGGACATCGGAGAGAGTTTATCAGCTTATTTACAAGCTGTTTTGAATATACATCGTCCCCAGTAACTTGTCAATATGTTTTAAAAAAAAGGTAAAAATTATGGCTAAAAAAAACGGATCAATAATTTACAAGTGTTCAAAATGCGGATATTCACAACCCAGGTGGCTTGGGCGCTGCCCAGACTGTGGAGAATGGAATTCCCTGGAAGAAATAATAATTGATAAAAACAACGTTTCCGCCGCCGGTCATGGAAGTGAACAGGTCACTAAACAAAAACCCGTTTCTCTCGCTGCTATAAAAGCACAGGAAAATACACGCCTTTCAACTGGTATCGAAGAATTTGACAGAGTATTAGGTGGTGGAGCAACAAAAAATTCCGTTATTCTATTAGGCGGCGAACCTGGAATTGGGAAATCCACATTATTACTGCAGACAATTTCAAGTATTTCTAGCAATTCCACAAAGTCAGTACTTTACATAAGTGGGGAAGAGTCAGCACCACAGATAAAAGAACGGGCTGAACGATTAAATATCAACACTTCATTAATAAAGCTTCTCTGTACTTCCCGTCTTGAAGACTGTCTTGATGCTCTTGATTCTCTTAATCCTGAATTTGTAATTATTGATTCTATACAGACTATATATTCTGTTGAAGCCGGAATTATACCGGGAACTGTAAATCAGCTCAAATACTGTGCAAATGAATTTATCATGTGGGCTAAAAACCATGAATCTGTATTAATTATGACTGCTCATGTCACAAAAGATGGCAATATTGCAGGCCCTAAATCACTGGAACATATGGTTGATACGGTCATTTCTTTTGAACGTAATAGCGATGATGTACGATTTCTGCACGCCCAGAAAAACAGATTTGGCTCAGTAGATGAAATCGGTATTTTTAATATGACTGAAAAAGGATTAATTTCCATTCAAGACCCAAATCAACTTTTTCTAACAAACAGAAAGGAGTCTCAACCAGCAGGAGTCGCATGCACACCAGTTTTTGAAGGCAGCAGGGTTTTTCTTGTTGAAATTCAGGCATTAACAATTCCTGCTAAAGCTTCAATCTCTAGAATTTACAGTGAAAAAATTGATTCTGGCCGAGTTGCCCGCATTGCTGCAGTTATCGAAAAACGCTGCGGATTATGTTTTTCAGATCAAGATATATATGTAAATGTTGCCGGAGGAATAAAACTTTCGGAAAGTTCTATAGATGCTGCAATTGCCGCTGCACTTTATTCTGCCAGAACAGATTTACCTGTAAAAAAAGATACAGTTATTTTTGGAGAATTAAGTCTTGCAGGAGAAGTACGACCTGTTAGTAAAACAAAACAAAGAATCAAAGCTTCAGAAGCTTTAGGTTATACAAATGTCATTTCTCCAGAAGATTCTGATGCAAAATTACCCGTTTCGGACATAAAGAAACTTATAAAAGCTATTTTCTCAAAATAATGTGTAAAATTGTTTCAAATGTATCAAATTTCCACATCTCCTATGTATCATTTTGATACACAAATTATTATTAACACAACGCTTTTCATTATTAAATCTATAAAAAACTCATTTTTTAAATAAATTTTCATCATTTTCTAACTTGGCATGAATCTTGCTATATATTTTATGTAAGCAAAATAACTTATAAAAATACAAATAAGCAAGAGGTACTAATATGAACGAACTTAATTTTTTGGATTCACTTTTTAATAATGTTTTTGGTAACACAAAGTCTTCAGTTTACACTGCTGTAAACTCACCTCGTGTTGACGTTAAGGAAGAAGATAAATCTTACATTCTTGAAATGGAATTGCCTGGACGTTCTGAAAATGATGTAAATATTGAACTTGATCACGATAATCTTACAATTTCCTCTAGAAACGAAGAAAAGAAAGAGGATAAGAAAGATGAGAAAAAAGCTAAATACATTTTGAAAGAAAGACACGCCAGCAGATTTGAAAGAAGATTTACTTTACCTTCTGACGTTAATTCAGAAGACATTACTGCAACTTTCAAAAATGGAATTTTGACTATTAATATGGCAAAAAAGGAAATAGCAGTTCCTAAGCGAATTGCTATAGAAGCTTGCTAAAATTAATTGTCTTTTAAGATTGAACCAAAATGTAATAAATAATCAATAAATGAAGAATAGCTTAAAATAACACAAACAACAAAAATAACTGTTGAAATTACTTTAAGCATTCCGAAACATTCTGGTATTGCATCAAGACGAACAAGAAGTTCAAGGAAAAGGGCGTAGAATTCAGCAACAACATACATTACTGTTTTGAATTTTCCGCCCTTTCTTGCTGCTATAGCAGTTCCTTTTTTTGCGGCAACCATTCTTAAGAAGTTTTGACTAAACTCTCTAAGCATGATTAATGTAAAAAGATATACAGGAATATATGAATTACCGGCTAAATATGACTGCATAAAACAAGTAAAACTTGTAAGATGCAAAATAACATCTGCAAAAGGATCAAAAAGCTTACCAAAATCACTTACTTCATTGTGTTTTCTTGCATAGTGACCATCAAGATAATCAGTGAATTCTGCAAAAATCAAACATGGCAATGCAATCAACAAGGATGGGGCAACAAATTTTCCTGTCCAAATTGGAATATAATACAAAAGGAAAAATATTGGAGCAAATATAATTCGAGTAAAAGTAAATTTATTTGATAACTTCATATATTAAGTATCTCTAATCTGTTAATAAAAGTCAATAATTGTCAATTATTGAAAGTTTTTAAAATCATGTACGATACTAACTGCCGATTTCACTTCATAACCTGGCATTTCTGCACGGATTACTTGAAGAGCTTCCTCAACAATCGCAGGAGAATCTGAAACTCCGTGAAGTAAAACAGTGTTTCCATCGATACTTGCATGCATAAAATCAATATTTACCTTGTGTTCAAAATACAACTTGTTTACAACTTTCTGTGCTTTTAACAGTTCTTCAATCATCTTTGTTCCCTGTTTTTCCTGTTCTTCAGTAACCTGTGATTTCACAACTGTATCTATTGTTTTTGCTGCATTTTCTATAGTGACTTTTCCAGTATTAACAACAAGATGATAAAGTGAATTATCATTTACATCTATATTGTAAAAACTGTTATGAAAGCCTTCTCTATTTGTATCACTTTCATGAATGCGCTGCAGTGCCTGTTTTTCATCCCAATTGAACTCTTTACAAAGTCTAGCAATTCTGGTCTTTTCATCAGCTACAAGTCGTACAGAAACAACATTCGGAACATTCTGAAGCAGTGCAAAAGCGCCTCTTCCAATAATAATTACATTCTGTTCTGCTGCGGCTTCAAGAATTGCATACTGTGCATAATTAAAATATTCATCTCTATTTTTTGTTAGTGAAGCGAAAAAACCTGGCTTGCGTTCATCAAACTTTGGCATTTTAGATTCTGGAAAGCCTAGTTCAACTATTTTCTTTTCTATTTCTTTTCGTGTAAAAAATTTATAACCTGTTAATTCTGAGAGTTTACATGCTACTTCATCCCCATGAGCTGCTACTTGTCTAGAAATTGTAATAATTGCCATATATGTACCTCGCATAAAATTAAGATTTCATACATAATAATAATTCCATAATTTGAATCTGTCAAAAAAATGGGATTGATATATATGAAAAATTATTTTGAAAAAAACGATGAAAAATTAAAATGGTCAACTGGAGAAGTAAAGAATTTACTTTCAACAGTGGTATGTAACATTACATCTCAACACAACACTTCCTATACCGGAGTCGAAGGCGACTATATTATTATGGATGCTCCAGACTGGGTAATTGTTATTCCTGAAGTTAATGATAATTTTCTAATGGTAAAACAATGGCGCCACGGTGAACGAAAACTAAGCATAGAATTCCCTGGAGGTGTAATTGATTCTGGCGAATCCCCTGAGGAAGCAGCTGTTAGAGAACTTCAGGAAGAAACAGGATTTAAAGCGGGAAAAATTACAAAACTAGGTACTGTAAATCCAAACCCTGCTTTATTCAGTAACCATGTACATGTTTATCTTGCTGAAGAACTGACTGCAACTGGAGTTCAGAATTTAGATAATGATGAATTTATAAACTATATAGAGATGCAAAAAAAAGAAGTGTTGAATGGAATGGGCACAGAACAGTTTCCTCATGCAATTATGGGAACTGCACTGTGCTTTTATTTGAAATATAAAACTATATAGGTTCCTTCGACAAAGCTCAGGAACCGCATTGTTTTATTTTCCGTATGCGTCATATGATTTCTTTGGATCATATGTACCAGAACGATATTCACCTGTAAGACTTGGAATCTTCATTTTCATACCTGGATGAATAAGATTTGGATCTTCTGGTTTTGGCATAGCAGATTTGTTAGCCTGATACAAATTTTCCCAAAGAAGTGGGTTGTTGTAAACATAAGGACGGCCAGAAATATTCCAGTAACAGTCTTTTGTTTCTGCCCATGGTTTTACAATATAGAACTCTGGAAGTGGAGTAACTTCGCGAATTCCATCCAAAGCTGCAAGTGATGCTTTAGCATATTCTGTTGCTTTTGGATAATCTTCTTCGCTATAAAAATTTTCTGCACTTTCAAGATTTTCTTTAGCAGATGTATAAGCCATTGGGAAAGTATTAGGAGCATCAATCTTTTCTGCATATGCAATCTGATTTTTTGCCAGTTTAATACTATCTTCAGCCTGTTTTTTAGCCATCATCATCTGAATGTATGCTTTTGACAATTCGGCATTTTCTTCAGCTTTTTTCGAATATTCTACTGCGTCTTCATACTGTCCTGCATCAAGAGCAATTTCAGCTTTTTTTGTATACTCATCAGCTAATTTCTGATATGTATTGTTTTTATAACTTACTGCAAATGCGGAAAGTGTAAGCATTGCTGCAATCAAAAGTGATAATATCTTCTTCATGATTATTCCTCCTCTGATTCTTCAGCTTCAACTAAAGTGTCATCTTCAACTTCTGTTTCTGCAACTTCTGTTTCTGCAACTTCTGTTTCT
>JAEDFX010000072.1 GCA_016297805.1 Treponema sp.
GTTTATCAGTCTGAAGACCTACAACCTGTTCAAGTTCTTTTCCTTCTGGACAAATGTAACCAGCGTCATGAGCTGTAAGACTTGTTACAACACTTGTATCCATATCAAGAACACCAGATCTTTCTTTTCCGTCTTTACCTACGGAAACTTTATTGTGCTCTTCTTTCTGCAACTTCTGGAGTTCATCGAACAACTTTTTAGTTGCTGCTGTTGGTCCAACTAAGAATGATTCATCTCCATCATATGGAGTATAGTTAGCCTGGATAAAGTCACGAACATTTACTTCAGATGTCCATGCACCTTTAGGATTAAATCCTTCCCATTCTGGTCTTAAAGAAGCCATTTTTCACCTCTAAAATAACATAAATTATAAGCAAAATTATAATGCTTTACTCTTCTTTCTTCAAGGAGAATACTGAAAATGATGTACTAGAATATCACCTGAAATGACAGCCTAGCACCCGATTATTAGAACTGGAATACTACACCGATTCTATTCATGGGAAATCCTAATTCAAGATTTGCACCAAAAAGTTCGGTAAAGTACCAGGATGCTCCAATAGTATATCCAAAATCTGCAAGAACGTATGGAATTGTCCATCCACCTGAATTAAAGGCGTCAAAAATATCCCATGGGATTCCTCCATCCACAGCAAGAAGCATATCACCAGCTTCAATTTCGGCTCCATAATTACACCAGCACTGAGACCAATCAAAATCATCAGCAAAAGCAGATGCTGAAGTAAACAGAAGCAATGCAGCTAAAACAGCACGTAATTTTTTCATAAAAATCTCTAAACAAACTCGTTATGCTTCACCGTAAATATAATGAATTTCTTCCAATAAAACAATGAAAAAGAACTAGAAAATCTACAAATCGTATTCTTTTTCCGGTTCAATTATTTCCACATTAGGGTATCCGGCTTCTATAAGATGCTGTTTAAATCCTTCCTGTTGATCTGGTTCACCATGAATAAGGAAAATCTTTTTCAATCGGGAAGTATCTATCTCGTTTAACCATTCTATCATCTCAGAATAATCAGCATGGGCACTAAAACCATTACATTTCTCAATTTTAGCCTTAACTTCGTATTTATCTCCAAGGATTTTTACTTCTTTTTGTCCATCGTAAATACGACGTCCGAGAGTATCTTCTGCCATGTAGCCTACAATCATAACTGTATTCTTTGGATTTGATATTTCATTGGCCAGATGATACAAAACCCGGCCAGCTTCACACATACCATCTGCCGAAATAATTATCATAGGTCCATCTTTTTTATTCAGTTCTTTTGAATCTTCCACACTTGTTGTATATGTAAGTGAATTAAAACCAAATGGATTTTTATGATGTTTGAGAAAAGCTTCATTAACACTTTCATCGTAGCATTCAGGATGAACTCTAAAAACTGAAGTAGCATTACTGGCCATTGGAGAATCTACATAAATTGGGACAACTGGAATTTTCCTTTGGTCTGTAAGAAGATGCAAATAGAAAACAAGCTCCTGAGCACGTTCTATTGCAAATGATGGAATTATTATTTTTCCTTTTTTGGAGCAGGCATCTTTAACAATTCGTTCCAGATCCTTCATAGCTGCATCATGATTATCATGGAGTTTATTACCATAGGTTGATTCAAGAAAAATATAATCTGGTGCAGGAACATTTGTTGCGGGATTTCTGATAATCGGCTTGCATTTTCTTCCAATATCGCCTGTGTATAGAATTCGGGTTTCTGATTCAGGATTTTTTTGATTAGGATTGATTGTAATATTTGCAAAGGCTGAACCAAGAATATGTCCTGCATCAAAAAATTCCAGCTGAACATTTGGTGAAATGTACATTTTTCGATTGTAAGAAAGAGAAACAATCTGATTTGCAGCGGCTATACAATCCTGTTCATCATAGAGAGGTTTCCAGTTAAATTTCTCACCTTTTTTCGCAGCCTGTTTTGAAAGATATTCTGCATCATGAGCCTGAATTCTTGCACTATCCATCATTACCAGATTTGCAATATCTCTTGTAGCCGGAGTCGCATATATATTTCCGTTATAGCCCCGTTTTGAAAGAAGAGGTAAAAGTCCGCAATGATCCAGATGGCCATGAGTAAGAATAACTGCTTCCAGACTTTCAGTGTCTATAGAAAAATTACGGTTCTTTTCATCAGATTCATGTCTTTTCCCCTGAAAAGCTCCACAATCTACCATAAATGTGTGCCCATCAACATCAAGCAAATGTTTTGAACCAGTAACTTCCTTTGCCGCACCCAACGAATAACACTTTATAGACATACAAACCTCCAAAACATTTTAAGTATAATGATCACCCTCATTTTATATCCATTTATTCAAGAAAACAAACTTTTTTCTATTATTTACAATACTTTAGAACAGCTTTATAATAGAAGAATGTACACTCGTGAGTTTTCTCAGCCACCAGAAAATATCGTTCATAACGGAAAGGCTGAATTTGGCTCTTATAATGATGTTTCTCCCAAAATTGATATTCGAGGAATGAGAGCACCTTATGCAGGCATTCCCCTTCCTTCTTTTCTTTCAAATCTAAGAATTAAAAGTCGATTAACATATATTTTTTCTCTTGAGAATTTCATTGGTTTGGCATCCTTTATCGATTTTAAAGCTGTTGGACTTGGCGAAGTTTGTATGTTCAATAAAAAAACCGGAAAAAAATATGTTTACCACACAATAATGACTCCAAGACGACGTTTTATTCCTGTTACAACAACAAGAGGAATCTGTGCCTGTTACAGAAAATCAAGGTTCATAAAGATTTCATGGGGTCGTAAACACCAGCACCATGCACTAAGTTTTAAACTTAAGGGAGATAATGTACGTCCAAATGTTGAAGGCTATGTATATTCTCCAATGCAGGATAAGATGCACTGCGATCTTGAATTTGTTACACCTTCTCCATCATCATCAAGATGTGTTGCAACCTGGCTCTCTACCATGCAGATTAACGGTCAGATTTCTATAAACAAAGAATTATCAGATGATTCTACAGGACTTGCTGTAATGAATCTTTCCAGAGCCTATTACAAAATGCATTCAAATTATAATATTGCTACTGGTATTGGCACATATAAGGAGAAGGAAATTGTATTCAATATTTCTTCAACAAATCTAGATGCAGCAGATTCTGATTCCTATAATAATAATACGTTGATTATTGATGGTGAGGCTACCCTTTTACCTCCTGTATATATGACTCATCCATTTGGTGTTAGTAATCAATGGATTATTCAAGATACAGAAAATATGGTGGATTTAACATTTACACCTTCTTCAGTAAATTCTAGAATTTTAAATTTAATTGCACTTCGCACTAGTTATAAAACAATGTACGGAACCTTTGAAGGCGTACTCTTAACAAAAGAGGGAACTAAAGTTTCATTGAAAGGATTTCCTGGAATTATTCAAAAAGGAATGCTTAGACTTTAAGGAGAACTGCTATGAGTGACGAAATCAATAGAACTGCGGATTGGGAGCCAGGAACTCTGGACAAAACCAGAAAAAATATTGGCGACATAAGTGACATCGACGCTGCCAGTATGGCAAAAAAATTGGGTGGTCAGGTATTGTATGAACGTTCAACAACATCTTCAGGAAGCAGTACTCCAAATAAAACTGGCCGAATTGTAAGACAGACTTCCGGGGGGACTGGAGGAACTGGTAAATCAGGAAGCTCAGCTTCAGGTGGAAACGGAATTGGTATACCAAATCCTAACAGAAAATATAACCGTGAAGATTTACCTAACATTTCTAAAAAAGCAGCTTCTGCTATTGATAGACTGATGATGTCTTCAGAATTTAAAATTAAGCCTAACTACGGACTTTTTAATTTTATCAGAAACTGGCAGAAAAATGGTACAGAAAAGATTCTTCCTGAGTTTTATGAATATTCATTAAAACAGATGATAGACCATATGGAAGGATTTATAACTGTTATAAAGACTTTAATTCAGATTGCCCCTGCTACCTACAAATCCAAAATAGCAAATGGAACTGATACAAAGTTCAAATTCCTTAGAATGGTTGCGGGCTGGACTTTACAACCTATTAAAACTGAATACATAAACCTTCAGACTGCACCTCAACCATTAATTGTTGCAGACTTGATTCCTCTTGTAAGAGCATTCTACAAGCCTCTAATTACAGTTTATTATTTTGGAAATAATAAAATTCCTAAGTTGATTAAGGAAATTTATGCTGATGAAGCTGCATACCCTGATTCTCCAAAGGATCAACTTTCAACTTATGCAAAGCAGGCAATTACAGAGTGGCTTTATATAGACACTGAAATCATAAAAAAACTGTACCCTCTTTTATTAAGAATGTGTTCTGATTCATTTGAACCATATCCTAATTTCTTCAATACAAAAGTTGGAGAAATTCTTAAATTTGTGGGACTTCATAAGTTTGATCTTTTGCTTCCAGAAAAGCCAAAGGAACCTGCACCTGAAGAAAAGAAAAAAGTTGCTCCTCCTCAGAAAGGTATAAAAGACTCTACAGTTCTGACTGGACTTAAACTTCTTGATCAATTGTTTCCAGGAGCTGGCTTTAATAATTTGGATGATCATCCTGACATGTTCCCTTACTTCCAGCCTTTATATAAATTCCGTGATGGATTTAACCTAATCAACCCGGAAAATCCAGTTCAGGTAATTGCTGTATTAATGCATATAATAGAAGACTGTCTACAGGGATGCAGAAATATAAAATTTGCAGAACAACCAGATAAGAAGAATGCTGCAGATTCCATGGTTGCTGTTATGGATGAATGGTCTGCTTATCGTGAAGAATTCTTTGAACATTTATACTGTGAACCTTTGTGCGACCTGGTAAATTCTATTTATTCTCAACCTGATTTTGATAAGAGTCATATCGGTAAAAAAACAATTACCTCGCTGCTTTGGCAGGTTACATACCATTACATGCCAAACTTCAAATTTGAACAGCTGGTTCTTGAACATCCTGCAAATGAAAGCAAGTATCGACCATTATTCCACAGAACTGATTATGCAAGAAAATTCCTTACTTTAGTAATCAACGAATGTGATCAAAAGGCAAAAACGAAAGCCACCTGTAATCTTGTAGAAAATCCATGGGAACATTACAAATTTGATATTTCCAATGAAGTTTCAAAACGTCTTGATGTTCTGCTGGGCGCTCAAAATAAAACTACAAATACTACCGCAACAAATGCAAATCTCTTGAAGTATACATTGTGTTTCATTGCAGTTCTTGACTGGTGGATTAATAATCCAGATAGTCCTGCTTATACAACAGATCCAATGCACATATGGCGAGTTTCTGAAAGTGATGGAAAACCTGTATTCTCTGTTCCGGTAAGAAATGACCAGAACAAGTTATTTGCAGAAGCAATTAAAGCAAGCTATCAGAAAGCTGCGAAATAAGAGTTGGAATAGCTGATTCAAAATCAACACCATACCAGTTATAGTCTTTGTGGGAAAGAGTATTTTTTATACACTGAACCACAAAGTCTGCAGCTAGTCTGTAGGATTTTTCCAATGATAATCCACGCATTAAGGCGCCTGTCATTGTACTGGCAAAAATATCACCAGTTCCATGAAAATTCGCAGCAAGTTTTTCATGAAAATACCAGCCATAAGAATCAGCAATTGAATCATAAGATGCAATCCCTATTTTTCCCTGATTAAAATCAACACCTTTTAGAATCACTTTTTTTGCACCTAAGTCAGATAGTTTTTTTAATATTTCTTGAATATATTCCCTGTCATATCCGGTTGCCTTGTAAGGAATTCCAAGAAGATAACAGGCTTCTGTCATATTAGGTAGAATAACATCGGCATTGCTGCACAATTTTTTCATAGATTCAGAAAATTCTGTTGTAAATCCGGTATAAAGTTTTCCATTATCTGCCATACAAGGATCAACGATCGTAATGGTATCCTTCCCTCCAAAATCATCAATAAGCCGCAGCATTAATTCTATTTGATTTATGGAACCAAGATAACCAGTATAAATTGCATCAAAATGGATTTTTTCTGATTTCCAGTGATTTGTAATTGGAGTTATGTCATGAGTTAAATCTCTAAAAGTAAATCCCTGAAAAGCTGTATGTGTTGAAAGCACTGCTGTTGGTAAAACACAGGTCTCTACTCCCATAGCAGAAATAACTGGAAGCGCCACAGTAAGGGAACATTTTCCCATGCAAGATATATCCTGAACACTTATTATACGTTTCATTTTATCTCCGAAAGCAAACTATTTACTTTTTAATTTTTTTTGAACCTTTACAGTATACATTTTTTCATCTGCTTTATTCAAAACCTCGAGACAAGAATTTGTGTCTTTTTTTGAGGCTATAGCATAGCCAATACTTGCAGACACAGGAATTGATAAGGTTTCATTTTTTGTTTCAATATAATAATTAAAACGGTGGATTATTTAAAGAAGCTTCCTGTACTGCCTCATAACCGGTAACAATAACCTGTTCAGGAACTTTTATTCCATTACGCAACAGATGATTTGTAAGTCCGATTGCCATGTGGTCTGAAAGACAGATAACTACATCAGGAAGAGAATCATAAAGAATATAGTTCTGAGCTTCCGTCATTGGCACTGGTGTAATAATAATACCATCAAACAAAGAAAAGTTTATAAGTTCGAAAATATTAAATTCACCGTGAACATACCGTTTATTAATATTACAAACCTGCACCAAAGGAGCAAAAACAACTACATCGTAATCATACTTTTCTGTCTGCGAGAATATACCTGGAAGAATTCTCTGCTGATATTCAGCTTCTGGAAAAATTGTAAGTAATCCGATTCTTTTTCTCATCATACATAAATAATTATTTCATAATAGTAATACAATGGAGAATTTTCATATACTTTTAACTTTTTTTTTATTATATTTACAGAAGATAATAGAAAATAAATTTTTGGAGATATAGAAATGGCTAAAAAAAGAATTCCTATCACTTTGTTGTGTGGATATTTAGGTGCTGGAAAGACAACTTTGTTGAACCGTGTTCTTACAAATCAGAAAGGTTATAAGGTTGCCGTAATTGTAAATGATATTGGTGAAGTTAACGTTGATGAACGTCTTATCTCTAAGGAAGCAAATATCACTGATACAAACAGTATCGTACCACTGACAAACGGATGTATCTGCTGTACTTTGAAGTCTGATATGGTTAAGGGTATTGAAGACCTTATGAAGACTGGAAAATACGACTATGTAATGATTGAAGCTTCAGGTGTTTGTGAACCAATGCCAATCGCACAGGCAATCGAACAGATTGAAATTGGTAGGCTTGATAACGTTGTTGGTGTAGTTGATGCAGCACGTCTTGTTGATGAATTTGATGAAGGAAAATCTTTGCTAAAAAAAGATATTGATGAGGAAGACATTGAATCTTTGCTTATTCAGCAGATTGAATTCTGTTCAACTTTGATTGTAAACAAGCGTGATCTTGTTACTGACGAACAGATGAAAATGATTCGTGCCGTTATCGACAAGATTCAGCCAACTGTAAAAGTAATTGAAACTACAAAATGTGAAGTTCCAGTTGAAGATATTATTGGTACAGACCGTTTTGACTTTGAAGAAGTTTATGCTTCAGCTGGTTGGGTAAAAGAACTGGAAGCACACGAAGCAGAAGAAGATGATGATGACGACGATGATGACGAAGTTTGCGAAAAATGCGGACATCATCATGAAGAAGGTGAAGAATGCGACCATGATCACGACCACGATGAACACGATCATGACCATGAACACGGACATCATCACCATCATCATGAACACAAACACGAAGGTGAAAGTGAAGATGAATACGGAATTGGTTCATTTGTATACTATCGCCGTCGTCCATTCAATCGCCAGAAACTGGATGAATATGCAAGCCGATGGCCTCGCAATATTATCCGTTCAAAGGGTGTAATGTGGTTCAGTGATGAAGATGATATGGCTTACGTTCTTGAAACTTCTGGCCGCCAGATTCAGGCTGGATACTCTGGAAACTGGCTTGCTTCTTGCCCTGAAGAAGAACAGAAGAAAGTTCTTGCAGAAGAACCAGAAATGAAGAAAGACTGGGACGAAAAAGTTGGTGACCGTATGATTAAAATGGTTATTATTGGACGCCACCTGGACAAAGAACAGATTTGTAAAGAGCTTGATGCTTGTTTGGACTAATAAATAGAGTTCTGTAAAAAAATCCTGTCTGATTTATATCAGGCAGGATTTTTTTTGATTAACGGTTATTTTACAGAGTCTTCATATGGAATGACTTCTACAGGATACAGCTTACATAAATGAAGACAGGTATCATCGTATTTTGTTCCTTCGTAGACTTCTGCTATTTCTACACGTATATCTTCATTTTTTGTTATGAAGGAAATATCTATTGTCTGAGGATGGGGTGTATCTAATACTTCAAGTATTCGTTCTTCACCAGATGTAAGACCTGTTATTTTCATTTTTTTTACACGTCCATTCTGTTTATACAGGTATGGCTTTTTATAGGAAATGTATCCGTTTACTATGAGAAGATAATCTGTGTAGGCTCGTTCGATTGTAAAGCCTTCACCGATTCCGTTTCCTGGAACTCCTTCTACCCATGGGGTATCCATAATGCTTCTTGACAGGTTGTCTACGCTGTAGGCTTTGTCTTTTTCTGTTAGGTATGATGAGCAGTTGGTGTAGGTTGTTGTGCCTTCATATGAGTCGGCAATGAAACAATATGGATTGTCATCATATCCATCTGTTGTGCCAAAAATCAAAAGACGATTATACTTGTTTTCCATTCCTATTAATGTAAGAAGTCTGTTACTGGTGTCTCCTATGTCCTCATGATCAAAATAGTATCTTTGATTAAATATTTTAGGAAAATCTTCAGACAATTCAAAAAATAACAAACCATCAACATATTTTTTTTTGAATTTCATATTCTGAACTAAATTTTCAACACCATAATGACATATAAAATCATCATTATCTATTGTTATCATTGTTATAGTGCTATAAAGGTCAGGATTAATTTTCCCTTTGATTGGAAAATTTTCAGCTGACAAATAAAAAAGCATTATTATCATACATATACTTATTATTATTTTTTTCATACTACTTTTCTTTTTATAAATTTATTTTACTGAGTTTTCATAATGAAACCAGATTTTTATTCATATCCCCATTGTTCCCTAGTAGAAGAAAACTTTTCGTTTAAGGGAACATTATGTTCTTCGAAGATACGTTTTTCTACATTCAGGTAGGCATAACCAGTGATTTCATCGGCAAATTCGCCTCTTTCCATATATACAATAAAATCATAATTCTCATCTAAAGAACGCTCTACTGAAAAATCTGCAATTTCATATTTTTCTCGTTCTTGAGAAAGCCATGGAATATAATACAGTTCTGAAAGTGTCTCCAAATCCATGATTGAAAGGACTTCCATTTCTAATTCTTCATCATAGCGATGTGTCAGAATATATTTAAAGTCAAAATCGGTCCAAGTTCTCTTTCTTACTTCACCTAAGTATTTCATAATACCAGTATTACCATCAATATAATAAATTTTATGCATTCCATTTGTATAAAGCAGAACTTTTCTCTTATCTTTGGATATTTGCCACTCGCCCCAGTATCCATTGAAAAGATAATATAACTTTGTATTCATTCCATTTGTTATTTCTAAGTCATAGTATTCACTATATTTCTTTTTAACAATTTGGAATTTCTCATTTTCAGCAAGAGGTTCTAACTGTAATGGAAAAGCATCTTTGAATTTTTCACAACTGGCGTAAAAATAACTCATCATAATAACCAATAAACACATGATTTTTTTCATAATCTCTCCTTCGGTGGATATTATTTTACTGAATTTTCATAGGGAATGAGTTCTACAGGGTACAGTTTGCACAGATGCAGGCAGGTATCATCATATTTTGTTCCTTCGTAGACTTCTGCTATTTCTACACGTATATCTTCATTTTTTGTTATGAAGGAAATATCTATTGTCTGAGGATGGGGTGTATCTAATACTTCAAGTATTCGTTCTTCACCAGATGTAAGACCTGTTATTTTCATTTTTTTTACACGTCCATTCTGTTTATACAGGTATGGCTTTTTATAGGAAATGTATCCGTTTACTATGAGAAGATAATCTGTGTAGGCTCGTTCGATTGTAAAGCCTTCACCGATTCCGTTTCCTGGAACTCCTTCTACCCATGGGGTATCCATAATGCTTCTTGACAGGTTGTCTACGCTGTAGGCTTTGTCTTTTTCTGTTAGGTATGATGAGCAGTTGGTGTAGGTTGTTGTGCCTTCATATGAGTCGGCAATGAAACATTCTGTTTTTTCGAAATAACCGTCTGTAATTCCATATGCAAGGAGTTCATTATATCGTGTTTTTAATCCAACTAACATTAATAATTTATTACCAGTTTCATCTATTTCGTTATAGTCTAATATTTCTGAAAAAGGTTCTGATAATTGGAAAAACAATAATCCATCTATATAAGTTTTCTGAAACCTAACTTTCTTTGCTTCTTCTCCAAAGAAATAATCACATATAAAATCATCATTATTTACTGTTATCATTTCTATTCTACTATGATTAGTAGGCTTAAGTTTACCACTTATTGGAAAATTTTCAGCGAAACAATTAATGCCAGCTATTATTAAACATAGAGTTATTACTATTTTTCTCATTCTTTCCTTCCTAAATTACTCATTGATCTTATATGCTACATGATTAGTTACCCTATATTTTTACTAATAATATCCCATTCGATATAATATTCTGGTATATCTAAAGTCAACCCTCCTCTATCTGCTGAAAGTTTATCTTTTTTTATCCATCCATAATTATCACCAAGCATTACCCCAACCCATTCATAATCTTCAGTAATTTCTTTTACCCTAACTTCAATAGGTTCATTTGATTTATAATTTACTTCATAGGCGACTTCTGCATTTTCAGATGGTAATTTCAATATTTTTACGTCTTGATAAAATAAAAATAAACGATTATTAACACGTAGCGTATTCTTCGTTTCTCCATCGACCTCAATTTCTCGATTTTCTTCATATTCACCATTCAGATATGGATTACGGGAAAGTTTTATATACCCTTATAGTCCATTTTCTGATTGTACTTTTACATATGTTTTTTCTGTAGACTTTACATATATGACATTTGTTACAATAAATACATCTCCCTTTTGAATTTCATATATTTCCTTTTCTAAATAAGGAGTCACATATAGCTTTGTTTCTAAATCATACTTAAAATTCAAAACCAAATTAATTACATGGTTTTAATATAATAAAGAGTCATTTATATCAATCTCATTTCTCTTTGCATCTATTAAACGCAGTGCAAAATTAAACTTATCATTCTTAAACTGTTTAATTTCATCTTCATACTGTTTAATAATACGCTTTGACATATCAATTTTCTGATTCAACATCATTTTCTCTTTTGTTAGTACAGTTATTTTTTCGTTTAGTTCAGCAATTTTCTGATTCTCAGAATTATCTGTTGAATCACATCCGAAAAACATCAAGCTTACTAATAAAATTAAATAATAAATCTTTTTCATATTATTTCTCCTTTTTAAAATTTACGTACCCTACTATTTGAGATACTGGAACAAGAACTTGACCTTCATATACCATCCATCCCATTTGTATTCTTTCATCTGAATATTTAAATTTGTTATTACTTATAAGTTTATCATAATATGAAGTTGAGGTTATAACAGCATAGTCTTTACCATTTATAGTTTTCATACCTCTCAATCCAACATAATGCTTATCTTTGCTCGAATCAGGAGTCCAATTTACTTTTAGAATTGTCCTATACGATTTTTCAGAATTGTCAACCTGTGAAAAAAACTTTTCCATAGTAAAGGAAATATCTTTTTTTTCTACAGATCCTTTCATATCTTCTGCAACTAAACTCCAATGCATATAACCATCTATCACGTATCTTTCATTAACTTCCATTGGTGAAATATTCAACATATCTGCAATAACCATTACTGCACAACCAGCTTTTTGAAATTCTACAGTCGTTCCAGTTAAAGTCTTTTCATTCCATCTTTCATCCTGCATCAGATTGTCGCCCAAAATTGATACCTGTTCCAGCCCCCATAAATCCACAAAATTCACCGGGTCATTATTCACATAAACAAACCAGTTGGTGCCGT
>JAEDFX010000204.1 GCA_016297805.1 Treponema sp.
TAATTGACAATGGGGAATAAATATTGCATAATGCAATTATATATCCCAAATATATAAAAAGGGGAAATTATGCAACAAACATTCGTTCAAGGCTCAATATCAGAATTACTTTCACAAGTTTCACAATTATATTCTATTGCAGATATTGCAACAGAATTCCAAGTAAATCAAAGCACAATCCATCGATGGATGAACGGCAGCGTTGAACCGAAAAGTTTTATAGCCGACAGACTTGTCAATATGCTCTCCCGCAAAATTTCCGCACAAGACAATGATGAACGACAAGGTGATTTTACTTTTATCGATTTGTTTGCTGGAATCGGTGGAATCAGAAAAGGCTTTGAACAAGCTGGCGGAAAGTGCCTTTATACATCTGAATGGGATGAGTACGCACAAAAAACTTACAGCAACAACTACCCTTCAAAACATCAGATTAACGGTGACATAACAAAAGTAAAAGCAGCGGATATTCCAGACCACGATGTGCTTCTTGCTGGATTTCCATGTCAACCCTTTTCTATTGCAGGTGTCTCAAAAAAGAAATCATTGGGCAGACCAACTGGTTTTGAAGACAAAACGCAAGGAACGCTTTTCTTTGATGTTGCGAGAATCATACAAGAAAAACAACCTAAAGTTTTTGTTTTAGAGAATGTAAAAAACCTTAAATCCCATGATAAAGGACGTACTTTTGAAGTTATTTGGGAAACACTTACAAAAGATCTCGGCTACACTTGCGATTATAAAATTATTGACGGACAAAGTTGGGTTCCTCAACACAGGGAAAGAATCGTAATTGTAGGTTTTCGTGATAAAATCAAATTTTCATTAGATGACATGGAGCTTCCTCCAAAGGGAGAGATAAAGCTGTCAAATATTTTGCACAAAACAGACGGAACAGAACCTAAGTTAATCCAAGACGGAGATAAATACTTCGATTTTGAAAATAATAAAGTCTTGGATAAATATACTCTTACTGACAATCTGTGGGCTTACTTGCAGGCTTATGCGCAAAAACATCGTTCGATGGGAAATGGTTTTGGATATGGCTTAGTAAAGCCCGATGATATTGCAAGAACTTTGTCCGCAAGATATTACAAGGACGGTTCAGAAATTCTAGTTTATCAAGGTGAAAATAAAAATCCCCGCAGACTGACTCCGCGAGAATGTGCAAGACTTATGGGGTATCCAGACGATTACATAATTCCAGTTTCAGATACAAGGGCATATAAACAGTTTGGAAATTCTGTAGTAGTTCCTTTATTTCATGCAGTAGCAGAATTTATAAAACCAATGCTTATGCAAATTATTGAAAAAGAAAACAAAAAAGCAGAATGCATTTATGCGGAAAAAAGAATGGTAATTTAAGGATTAAAACATGGAAAACATTGCAACGAAAGTTATTGCAGACACCGCAAATAGTGAAAAAATATTTTGTAAATTTCTTTCTGCAAACGACACCGGCGAAACTGGCGGTCATCAAAGTGGAATTTATATTCCTAAAAATTCTGTTCCACTTATATTTGATACTCCTGGAATAAAAGGACAAAACAAAGAGGATTTCAATAAAATAAAATGGCAGGACGATTTTGAAACAGATGCACATTTTAAATACTATGGACAAGGAACACGAAATGAATATCGAATTACAGGATTTGGTAGAAATTTTCCATTTCTAAAACCCCACTATACAGGTTCCTTGGTTGTAATTCTAAAACAAAAAGATTCATCTTATAAAGGCTATGTTCTTGAAACAGAAGAAGAGATTGAAGATTTTCTTGATTATTTTGGAATTACGCCAACTGAAACAAACTGCTTGCTCAATACAGATTTAACATCACTCGATGAAAAAGAAAATATAGCTATTCAAGAATTCATAAAAACTTTGACAACAGATTTTCCCACATCAGAGCAAATGTCACTGGCCGCACAAAGAATTCAAAATTTTGTTTTTGACCATGAAGAAAATATTCAATTGCGACCTGATGATAAATTGCTTGATTGGACTGAAGTAGAATATCGTCTTTTCAGAGCTATAGAACATGAAAGATACGGAGTTCTTATAAAAAATGGATTTTCAGATGTAGAGAAATTTATAGAACTTGCAAATCAAGTCTTAAACAGAAGAAAAAGTCGCGCAGGAAAAAGTTTGGAACATCATTTAAGTTCATTGTTTACTGGTAATTCTATAACTTTTACACCTCAAGCTGTAACAGAGGGAAATAAAAAGCCAGATTTCATTTTTCCGTCAGTCGAAGCTTATCATGATGCTTCATTTCCTGTCGATAAACTCGCTTCGCTTGCCGCAAAAACAACTTGCAAAGATCGTTGGAGACAGGTATTGAATGAAGCTGACAGATTACGCTCTAAAAATAAATTCCTGTGTACACTTCAACAAGGTATTTCTTCTGCACAATTGGAAGAAATGAAAAGTGAAAAAGTTGTCTTGGTTGTTCCAGAAAAATATATAAAGACATATCCTGAAAAATATCAGAATGATATTTGGACTGTAAAAAAGTTTATCGAGTATATAAAAGAAATTGAGAAATAAGGAAAATTTAAGGAAGCAAGTCAAGCTGCCTGCGGTACAACCCATTGTTATAAAGCTATAGATTTGTAATATCACATTGACAGTCATCTATCTATCAGTTATATTTCATATAGATAAGTATCTATATGAGGAAAGCCATGAATGAAGAAAAAATCAG
>JAEDFX010000205.1 GCA_016297805.1 Treponema sp.
ATAAGTATGAAAGAGGTGATACAGAACCTTCGTTAAGTTCCATAAAAGCTTTGTGTAAATTGTATGCAGTGTCTTATGAAGAATTATTGGATTCTTCTGAAAAAGAAAAATCTAGTTTGACTTATAAAATTAATGAATCCTATGGATCTCAAATGGTTGCTTCCCCTGGTGAAAAATATGGAATATCTTCTTCTGCTTTTGGAACAGAAAATTATTTTGTACAGATTATGAATCTTCTTCCCCATTTGCTTTTATCTGAAAAATCCAGATTGCTGACAGCCGTGTCTCAAAGTATAACAGAAGATGTTGAAGCACAAAATAAAACAAGAAAATCTCAAGCAATGAAAGTGAACCAAAAAGATGTGTATTTTCCTACGGATGAAGAATATAGAGACGGAATGAAAAAGTTCTTCAATTATGCTAAATCAAAACATTTTACTTCAAATGGCGAAAAGTGGACGAGGGAGGATATGCATGAGCATTAATTATATAACTAATAAATGTTTTTTGGACACAAATCTTATAATATATACATGTGATGAATCAGATTCTGAAAAACAAAATGCATGCATAAATTTTTTAAGTGAAATACATACAAGAGCAAAACCTGTTATTTCAACCCAGACACTTGGAGAGTTTTTTAATGTTGCATACAGGAAATTAAAGTTTTCAAAAGAAGATGCAATGATTGAAGTTCAGCGTCTTGCATATAGTTTACCAGTATATGAAATTAGTACAGAAAATGTACTGCACGCAATGAAAATCAGTAAAGAAACACAATACAGTTATTGGGATTCTCTTATTATTGCAATGGCTATTGATACAGGATGTTCAGTTTTATATTCCGAAGATTTAAATAATGGACAAGAGATAGAAGGGCTAAAAATTATTAATCCGTTTATTGAACACTAATGTTTAGATGAAAGCCTCAGTTTGTAAAAGCAGTTTACTGCATGGCGGAAAGAAGATGGCACAGAAGTTATTGTACCTCATTTTTATGTAAACAAAGAAGATATTCTGCGTCTCCTTCCAGATTTTGAGATTGTAACAATCCGTCACGTTGATGATTGTTATCATAACGGGAATTTTGGAAAAGGATGTCATTATCATATTTCTGCAACGTTGAAAAAAAACCGTTTGTGCAAAAATCGTCACAGTAAACTGGTTATTCAGATATGAAAAATTTTGAATAATCGCTAAAATAAAACCATGAAATCAAAGTCTTTTTTAGTTCCTCTTTTTACTATTGCATTTCCAATTATTCTTCAGGATTTTTTGTCTTCATTTGTAAATATGCTGGATACCATTATGGTTGGTCAGCTGGGAGCCATAGATATTGCTGCTGTTGGCTTGGGAAATCAGTTGTTTTTTGTAATGAGTCTGGGCGTTTTTGGAATAGCGTCTGGTGGTCAGATTTTTATTGCTCAGTATTGGGGCAAAAAAGATATTAAAAGTATTAACAAAACAACTGGAATGATGCTGAAGCTGGCACTTTGCTTTACCCTACTCTTTGCCAGCATTAGTATTTTGTTTCCAGAATTTTGTCTTTCTATTTATTCTAAGGATCAGGAAGTTGTTAGTCGCGGGGCTCAATATTTGCGAGTTGTAGCTCCAAGCTATTTGTTCTTTGGAATTAACGTTGCTTTTGCTGCCTCTTGTAGAAATACTGAACATCTAAAGCTTCCGGCAGTTGCTACAATCACTTCAGTATTTTTGAATGCCATTTTGAATTATCTGTTTATTTTTGGTGTAAATATTAACGGTGTGCAAATAATTAAAGCTTATGGAATTATTGGTGCAGCTGTAGCTACAGTTATTTCCAGAATTGTGGAGGCTTCAATTATTGTTTGCGTTTCTTATGCTAAAAAATATGAAATTGCAGCACCTCTTAAAAATTTCTTTGGAGCAGATAAAGGATTTATTGCTAAATATCTGAAAATCAGTCTGCCTGTTTTGGCCAACGAATTGCTATGGGGAAGCGGAATTTCCATGCAGTCTTCAATTTTTGCTCACAGTGGAACTTTGGTAATTGCTTCATTCAATATTATGAACAGTATTTCAAATCTGGTATATCCAATCTGTCTTGGTTGTGGAAATGCTACAGCAATCATTATTGGAAAAACAATTGGTGAAGGAAGAATGGAAGATGCAAAAATTCTTGCAAGAAAACAGTGTGGATTCATTGCCTGCATGGCATTTTTTCTAGGCCTCCTGATTATGCCAATGTCAAAGGTTATGCCGTTTATTTTCAAGGTAGAACCAGAAGTTATTTCTATGGCTACAGTATTTATCATTATGCGTGGACTTATGTTCTCTTTTGATGCCTTCAATATGACTTCTGTAGTTGGTGTTTTCCGCTCTGGCGGTGACACAGTTTTTGCACTTTTCATGGATGTGGGATTCTTATGGCTTCTTGCTCTGCCTCTAGGATGGCTTGCAGTTCTTGTATGGCATCTTCCTTTCTGGGCAGTTTATCTTTGTATTTTAACAGAGCCAATTTGTAAAAGTATTGTAGGAATCTGGCGATTGTTCAGTAACAAGTGGTTGAGACAGTTGTGCTGAAAAAGTTAATGCTATTCTTGAAGCAGGACGGGTTGCACATACCGCTAAAAATCTACAGGAACAGAAGATTTATGTTATTCAGTCAAAAGAAATGCTGGCAAAAATTGATGAAGCAACGCCTTGCCGTTATGGTGCAGAAGG
>JAEDFX010000206.1 GCA_016297805.1 Treponema sp.
TGATAAACGCGAAGAATGCCTTGAAAAAGTCTGTAGAAATATATAATGCGGAGGCTCTGTGACTACGCATAATAAGATTTTAAATTGAAATACAATAATACAGTTCCAATGCATTTAATACATTCGGTGAAGTGTTTTCTTTAATAAAAGAAAATACTTCCTTTGTAATATTATAAGCAATTTTTCTTTCAGATAGGTACTCTTTTTTTTGATTTTCATTTCTCAGAACTATTAATTCATCGATTTTAACATTGTAAAATTTTGCAAGAATAACTAGATTATCAATCCTTGGAAGATTTTTCATGTCCGGATTTTCCCAATTATATATTGACTGGGGATTTGTCATGTTAAACAGTGTTTGTAATTGGGAAATTTTGATTTTTCTTTCTTCACGTAATTCTCGTAATTTTATTGATGTTTTTTCTATATCTATAACAGGAATAATCATGTTTTAAAGTTAAGCAAGGATTGAAATAAAGTCCATTTGAATTTAGTGATTTACGAAAATTCCTTACATATTTTTACTCTTTTTGTTCAGGAAAATCATGCAGATATAAAATAGTTCTAAAAATCATAAATGCACATTGTAAATATAGGTTTTCATCAGAAAAATTATCCATAATTACAGTCAAAACAGAATATAGCATGTTATAGAACATTGGACCTTTCTGGAGCATCCAATAAGCACCGCCAATTCTTCTAAAAGTAGCAATTTCGTTTGAAAGAGAAATAATATCTGCTTTTGATGCTATTTCTTCATGTTCAAAAAATGAAATGCCCTTAATGATTCAAAAGTTTTTATTTCAATTGATTTGCTGATTTTGGTGCATTTATCTTGTGTAAGACCGCTGCTATATAAATCCTCAAATAAATCTAATATTTTAAATGTATAGTCTATACAATTTCTTAATTCACTATTATCAAGGGGTACTACAAAAGTGACATCTTGAAGCTGAACTTTATATACAGGTATCAAGGTGTTGGTACTCTGACCTTTTACTTCTTTGGTAACAGGACAAAGTTGTAAAAATTGGTCCTGTAAAAAATCTTTCATTTTGTTTTGTATTTCTTTGTTCATACAAATACTATAATTCAGAAAATAAATCTAAACATTAAGCTAATAACTTAATTTTATGTTCATTGAAAATCTTGACGCAAAAAGACCTATAATTTATATTTAAAGTACAGAAGGTAACCGTGTAAGCGGCTTATGCCTCTGTGCGCTTTATTAAAAGCTCACTTCTGCTAGACACTTTGAGGTGAGCTTATTTTTTTGCCTACTTATTTTTCTTGAAATAAGACAGCACGACAAATATCAGTCTCAAGAAAGCAATGATAATCATTACAATATCTTTTACATCCATTTGCGGCCTCCTTATTCAAAATTGATTCAGAGGCATAAGTCACCTGCTACGGTTACCTTCAAAGAAATTATATTTTATTACTTGATTGAAAGCATTAAGCTAATAACTTAAAAATTTATTTTGTCCAGTCTTCAACTTTTAAATCTGGAATGCGGGCAAATTCATCATAATTATTTGTAACAATTGTAAAATTTCTTGTTAATCCTTGTGCAGCAATCTGTAAATCATACGGGCCAATAGGAGTCCCTCTTTTTTCCAAATAAGCCCTGATTAAACCGTAAGCTTCTGTGTCTTCTGTTGTAAAATCCAGAATGTTTATAAAATTGGAACAGAAATCTAATATGGCCTGCCTGTTTTTTTCTCTATATAAACTTTTAGAAGCTCCATATTCCAATTCTGCAATTGTTATAGAAGAAAGATATATATCTTCTTTTTTACAAGACATAATCCGATTAAGCAGACGTTCACTTTTATTTTTGATAAGAAATATACAGATATTAGTGTCTAAAATATACATTAGAAAAGGTCTCGCTTTTGCATAGAAGGCTGATTTCTTCCAGATGACATAAAATCATCTGAAAATTCTGCAAGACTATTCTGCAGGTTTTTCCAGTTACTTTCTTTTGGAGTAAGAATGATAGAGGAACCGATTTTTTTGATTAGGAGTTCTGGAAAATCAACGTGAAATTCCTTAGGAATTCTGACAGCCTGACTGTTTCCACTGGTAAAAACTTTAGTACACATCATAACGAACCTCCGTATATACTGAAGTATATACGGATTAAAATGTATTGTCAATTTTTTGAGTCTCCTTAGGTAAATAAAATGACCATATATAATATAGACTAAATGTGACGTTTTTTACCAAAATTTGGGAAAAAGTTCAGTATTTTTTAGAAATGATTAATATCCACCAAACAAAGATTTGTACAATCAAACTTACTTGCCAGACAGTCTGCCAAAGCATTAGCTGTATCTATTGAAGTGAGACAGTCGATGTCGTGTTCAACTGCAAGGCGGCGGAGTTTTACGGATTCAGCAACAGGATCACGGCCTTTTGCAGATGTTGAAACTACATAATCAACTTTTCCGCTTTCAAGCAAAGTCATAACGTTGTCGTTGTAGTTTTCGTGAACTTTTGCAACGTGTGTAACTTCCATGCCGGAACGTTCGATTGTGCTGGCATTTCCGCTTGTGGCGTACAACTTGAAGCCCATATCTGCAAATTTCTTAGCGAGTTCTGGCAATTCTGGCAAATCAGACTGACGAACACTGAACAAAATTGCAGCATCCTTTTT
>JAEDFX010000073.1 GCA_016297805.1 Treponema sp.
GGAACCGACGGATTAGCAATCCGTTGTATTACCGCTCTACCACACCTCCAGTAGAATCGGAGCGAGAGGGATTCGAACCCCCGGACCCGTGAAGATCAACGGTTTTCAAGACCGCCCCAGTACGACCGCTTTGGTATCGCTCCAATAAGTGAGTATTAATCTACAGGTTTTACAAAATAATGTCAAGGGATTTAGAAGAAAAAAATAAAAAAATAAAAATTTATTGACTTTAGTAAAATTGATTCTTACATTAAAATATATCAAAGAAATTTTTCCGGAGGATTGTTTTATGAAGAAATGGAATTTGTATTATGGAATTATCATGGCTTTAATAGGCCTTCTGGTGATTATTTTCCCGGCATTCTGGGTGAAAGTTGTCGTAATCCTTCTTGGTCTGGCTGCTGCTTGTTATGGTGTTTATGGACTTAAAGTAAATAAGGCAATCTTTGAAAATACAATGTATGAACGGACAATTCTTATTAAAAGTATTGCCAGTATTGTTATTGGTGTAATGGCAATTTTGTTTCCTCTGGCTATTGGAAATGCTGCCTGGGCTGCCATGATTTGGGTTCTTATTATATATCTTATTCTTGCCGCGTTAATGGGTTTTTATGCAGCTGCACTTTTAAAAGATTCTGGAATTCCTAGAAAAAAGTATTTTCTTGAAAATCTTGGACTTATTGCTGCTGCAGTATTACTAATTCTTGTTTCTCCAAAATCTTTGGGAACTGCAATTTTAAGAATTATTGGTGCTGTTGCCATGATTATTGGCATAGGTCTTATAATTTTTGAAATTCTTTCAAAGAAAAAAGAAGTAGTAGTTGAAGTTACAACAGAACAGGTTGTGGATGAAACACCTGCTTCCTCAGAATCTGTAGATAATGAATAATTGAAAGCAACGCAATTTTAGTTTAATATAGAGGGACATGCCAAAGTTGGTATGTCCTTTATTTTTTTTAAATTGAAATGATTATGAAAAAATTACTTTTACCATTATTTGCATTCTGTTCATTATTTTTATTGGCTGGTTGTTCCGACAAGGTTATGGGTTATTCTGTGGTTTTATGGAACATTCCTGAACAACAGATTCAGGCGGGAGAAGTTCTTCCTGTTTATATTAAATCAAATATTTCTCATGTTTACATTGTGGGAAAAGCTGATGGTACAAAGACTGAAATTCCATTGTGGCAGCTTACTGAGCCTGTAAAGAAAAATAAAATCGGTCCAATAGCAGACAGATATGCAGATAATGCTCACACTTATGCATCTGTAAAACTTGATGGACTTCCATGCCGTGCTGAGCCTGTAAATACTGCAAAGCAGGTGTATCGTCTGAGAAAAGGTGAAATTATCAAAATCCTTTATAAAGGAAAAGGTGCTGCTCCAATGGCAGGAAAAAATGCCCTGGAAGGTGACTGGTATAGAATCCTTACAGATAATGGAACTTTAGGATGGTGTTTTTCTTATAATCTTAATCTTTATGAAACTGATGAGAATGGAAATAAAATAGGTGGCGAAGAAATTATTGAAGAAATTGAGGAAGATAAGTTCTGGGATGTTATTCTTGCAAACGTCTGGTATCCAGATTACTTCCGCACAATGATTGATTCTGGCGATATTGATACATCAAAACTTCATCCTTCATATAAGTTTGATATAGATGAAGAGAACAACAAAGTAAGTCTTAATACACCAGCAATTCATGAGAACTGGGCATTCAATGGTTATACAAAAACAGATGACCGTGAGTATACATTAAAAGATATTCCTATGAAAATAATTTATAGAAATGCCGGTTATATCGTTTTACGTTATACAGATGCCAGTGGTAAACCTCAGGATTTGAATTTTGTGACTATTGCAGAGGATATTTCTGAAATTATTGCAAAGGAAAAGGAACGTCGTAATCAGGAATATATGCAAATCTGGTCTCATGGTCCAGTTTATACAAGTTCAAGCTATGGAAAATTGACTTTTAATGAGGATAGCGTTATTCAATGGACAGGCTTTAAGCTGCTGGTTCCAAATGTTATTCCTGCGGGTTCAAAAAATACAGGTTCTGCAGTTGTAAAGTATTCTCTGACAAAATCATTAAAGGCTAATTACGATGGTGTTGTTACCTTTAAGTTTGATAATTCATCAGATGAAGTAAACTTCCTTTATAAACTCGAAGGTGATAGTCTTAGACTTGAAGATACAATTGGAGCTTCTAAAAACGGTACTCAGATTACAAGTCGCGGTACAAGTCCTGTAATCATTTTCTTTAAGAAAAAATAAAACTTAAAATAGAGAGAAAATATGGCTTTTGTTCAATTCTCCCAGGTATCTCTTGCATTTGGTGACAGAGATATCTTAAAAAATGTAACAATTAATTTGCAAACTGGCTCAAAGGTTGCCCTTACAGGTTCTAATGGTGCCGGAAAATCAACATTAATTAAGGTTCTGGCAGGTCTTGTAAAACCAGACAGTGGTTCCCGGGCAGTCCAGAAGGATAGCCGTATTGCCTACCTTCCACAGAGTGGTCTGACACATCATGGGTGTACACTTAAAGAAGAGGCAGATAAGGCTTTTGAATTTGGCTATGAAATGCAGCGCCAGATTGATGCAATTGGGGATCAGCTGGCAAAGGGTGAAGGTAATACTGATGCACTTGTTCTTCGTCAGTCAGAATTGATTCAGGAGCTAGAAGATAGCGAATGGCATCGTCGTGATGCGGCAGCAGAATCAGTTTTGTTGGGTCTTGGTTTTACCCGTGAAGATTTTAATCGCAATACAGAAGAATTCTCTGGGGGATGGCAGATGCGTATTGCTCTTGCCAAAGCTCTTATGCAGAATCCTGATATTCTCTTATTGGACGAACCTACCAACTACCTTGATATTGAAGCCCGCAGCTGGCTTGAACAGTTCCTGCAGAATTATGGTGGCGGCTTCCTTCTTGTAAGTCATGACCGATATTTTCTTGATGTTACAATCAATGAAGTTTACGAGCTTTTTAACGGTGACCTAAAACGTTACCCTGGAAACTTTACACATTATGAAAAAGTTCGTGAAGTAGAATTAAAAACTCTTATTGCGGAATACGAGCAGCAGCAGCAGGAAATCAATAAGCTGGAAGATTTTATTACACGTTTTGGTTATAAGGCAACAAAGGCTGCTCAGGCACAGGAATATCAGAAGCGTTTGGATAAAATGGTTCGTATTGAAATTCCAGAATCCTTGAAAAAAATCCATTTCAGCTTTCCACCAGCTCCTCACAGCGGACGTCTTGTTTTGCGGATGAACAGTATCTGCAAAAGTTATGACGGTAGTCGCAACGTTCTTGATAATCTGGAACTTACACTGGAAAACGGTGACCGGCTTGTAGTTGCAGGTCGTAATGGTGCTGGTAAATCAACATTACTTAGAATTATTGCAAATCAGGATAAGGACTTTACAGGTGAAATTATTCCTGGTGCAGGTGTGCAGATTGGTTACTTCAGCCAGGATAATGCAGAAACTATCAAAGGTAAGGAAACAATTCTTGAATATCTGGAAGCCCGAGCACCTCTTGAACTTATTCCAAAGCTTCGTGATATGCTGGGGGCTTTCTTATTCCGTGGTGATGACGTTTACAAATCTCTGGATGTACTTTCTGGTGGAGAAAAATCTCGTATTGCTCTTTTACAGTTGTTACTTAGCCCTGTAAATCTTCTTATTCTTGATGAACCTACAAACCATCTGGATATTCATTCAAAGGATGTTCTTCTTAAGGCCTTGCAGGATTTTGGTGGTACTGTTGTGTTCGTTTCTCATGATAGAGGCTTTATTGAACAGCTGGCAACTCGTGTACTGGAACTTAAGCCTGGTGAGTTTAAAATTTTCCCTGGTGATTATGTTTACTATCTGGAACAGACTGGTCAGATGGAAACAAAAGGGGAAATCAGTGTTTCTGATAATACTAAGGTTGAAGCAGTAGAAGAAACAGCTTCAGAAACAAAGCTTTCCTGGGAAGAACAGAAAAAGAAGGATGCAGAACGCCGTAAAATTGAACGGGAAGTGGAAAAGCTGGAAAAAGAAATTGAAGAGCTGGAAGCTAAAAAAGCCGAGCTGGATGCAAAAATGGGTGACCCGGCAGTTTATTCTAATGGTGAAAAGGCAAAAGCAGTTCAGCGGGAAATAGATGAAGTTGCAGCAAAAATAGAAGAAGTTACTGCAAAATGGGAAGAAGCCAGCGAAAAGCTGATGTAGACTTTATGTAGGAGTGGTTATGGAAGAAAAGAAAATTGAAACTGCACTTTATTTAATTCCTGTAACTCTTGGTGAAACAGAAATCAATCAGGTTTTGCCATCTTACAATCACGATATTATCGTAAATATTAAACATTTTATTGTGGAAAATATCCGTTCTGCCCGTCGTTTTCTGAAAAAGGTAGAAAAATCAATAGATATTGATGAACTTACTTTTTATGAACTGAACCGTCATACAGATCGTAAATTTATCGGTCAGTATCTGGATGCACTGCGGGATGGAAAACCTGTTGGGATTATTTCAGAAGCAGGTTGTCCTGCTATTGCAGACCCTGGGGCAGATGTTGTAGCAATTGCCCAGCAGAAAGGTTATAAGGTCGTTCCTCTTGTAGGTCCATCTTCCATTATTATGTCTGTTATGGGCAGCGGTTTTAATGGACAGAGCTTTGCATTCAATGGTTATCTGCCTGTGGAAATTCCTCAAAGAATCAAGGCTCTTAAAAAACTGGAGGCCAAGGTCTGGAATGATGATCAGACTCAACTTTTTATTGAAACTCCATACCGCAATGCAAAAATGTTCGAAACAATTGTAGGGTCCCTTAAACCAAATACAAAATTGTGCATAGCTGCAGGAATTACCTGTGCAGAAGAATATATTAAAACAAAAACAGTGGCTCAGTGGAAAAAAGAAAAACTTCCAGATTTAGGAAAAATACCAGCCATCTTCTTAATCGGAAAATGATTTTAAGAAAAGCCACTCTTTCAGATTTAGATTCAATCATGAAAATTGAAAAAGCCTCCTTTATTCCTCAGATTCAGGAAGAGCGGGAGGTTTTTAAACAAAGAATTTTACGATGTCCAGAACTGTTTTTAGTATTTGAAGACCAGAAATCCCTGAACTTGTCGAACGGGCCAGTTGGTTATTTATGTGCAGAAACAATGCAGAAACTTCCCAAAGCACCTCAAGATTTGCAATTAGGACATCTGCCTGCATTGTCTGGAGCTTCTGCAGTTCCATATATATATATCAGTTCCTTTGCTTTGCTACCGGAATTTCGTGGCGGGGGAAATGGAAGAAAAATGTGGAATGAATCAATGGAATATTTCAAACAGGAATTTTCTCCATCAGCTTTATTGTTACTGGTAAATGAATTGTGGTGTGGAGCAAAGCATATTTATTCAGAATCTGGTTTTGAAACAATCAGAATTTTTGAAGATTTCTTCCCTTGCGAAGACGGAAGCTTTTCAAATGGAATATTAATGCAGAATCTGCTAGAATAAAAAAATTAATGAGAAGTTGTGATGAGTTTTAAGAAAAAAGTTTTATCAGTATTTGTAGTTTTAATCTCTATTTCTGCTTTTGCTGTAGATTTCTGGTCGGATATTCCTAATGAACGGCTTGCCAGACAGATTTCTGATGAAATGACAGACGCAGAACTTCTTTCCCAAACCTTTATGTTCGGTTGGGCTGGTGCTGAACCGCCAGAACTTTTGTATCAGTGGGTAGAGCGGGGACTTGGCAGCGTAAAAGTATTTGGTTGGAATACAGATGATATTCATCTTGTAGCAAAATCAATTACTTCCCTGCAGAAAAGATCTGTAGCAGGGCGTTTCAAAATTCCTCTTTTTGTAGCAACTGACCAGGAAGGTGGGTGGATTCGTCATGTAAAAGGTGATACATCTATTACTCCAGGAAATATGGCAATTGGTGCCGCCGGTTATCCTGCAGATTCCTGGTATACAGCTTATTATATAAGTGAAGAAATCAAAGCTCTTGGAATCAACATGAACTTTGCCCCTACAGTAGACCTTTTTACAGATCATGATTCAACAATTATAGGAACCCGTTCCTTTGGTGAAGATCCTGATAAAGCAGGTATTCTTGGAGCAGCCTTTGCAGCAGGTTCTTCTGCAGCCGGGGTAATTCCAACAGCAAAACATTTTCCAGGACATGGAGATACCAGTCTGGACTCCCATGGAAAGCTTCCTGTAATCAATGTTAGTTTTGAAACCTTTAAAAATAGAGAGCTTGTTCCATATTTGTATCTTGTAAAGGAAAAGGTGTCTGCAATAATGTCCGGACACTTAAGCTTTCCTCAGATAGAAACTTCCGGGGCTCCTGCGTCCCTTTCAAAATATTTCCTCACAGACCTGCTTAGAAATCAACTTGGTTATGAAGGACTTATTATTACAGATGATATGATGATGGTTGGTGCTACTGCTTATGCCGGCTCTCTTTCTGAAGCTTTTAAAATGGCTCTTCAGGCAGGTAATGATATTATCCTTTCATCAACAACAGCCCGCTTGAATGAAGCCTTGTGGACAAAGAATCTGGAACTGATGACTACAGATCGGGAATTCCGTAATTGTGTTAAGGATGCAGCTTATCGCGTAATAAAAAGTAAACTGGATTATTTTAAATCTGAAAATGCGGCTCCCTTGTATCCGAATCCAAATGAAGTAGATAATTACATTCCTAGTAAAAAAGGACAGTCATTCTTCTTGGAACAGGCATGTCGCTCAGTAACAGTGGAAAAGCAGGGTACAATGCCACTTACAAAAGAAAATGCTGGTCGGGTTCTTTTGATGGGATCTTTGAACAGTTTTTTTCAATATGCAAAGCAGCGTTACCCAGATGCAGGTGAATTCCGCTATACTTACGATATTGGTCCAAATGAAACTCAATGGGTTTTGGATAATATTCATTCGGTAGCCGGTAATTATGATACTGTAATTATCTGCGTTGATAATGCCAGACATGTTAAGATTGCAGAATATTTTAAAAATAAAAAACAGAAGGTTATAGTATTAAATAATTATTCACCAATTCTTGCAGAGGATTTGTACTGGGTTGATACAATTCTTATGGGATATAGCTGGCGTTGTGATTATTCTTTGCAGGCTATGATTTCTGCGTTAGCCGGCGAGTATACTCCTGCTGGGATAAAACCATATCATTAATAATAATTCTATTAATCCTTTGCAAAATCAGGCAGTTCTTTTAACTTGTGATATTTGCTGTCGTAGTGATGAGTATTTGGGCGGATTCCAAGAATTCGTTCGTTTTCTGCCTGAAGCTGTATTTTAATCATCTGTTTAAACGCATCCATCATTGGTTCAGGATTGATAGCCTTGTCTACAAAATCAATTTCCTGCATCTCTTTTATAAAATAGTAGCAGCTTTCTATTGTAGAAATATATTCAGGACGTGGTTCGTGTTTAAAAGTAAAGATAGAACGATAATCACCATAAAAAGAAATTCTTGGCAGGTCTAGTAAAAACTGATTGTGTTCTATAATTTTACGGGCGCAGAACCAGGTTGCATCAAGAATAAGAACTAAAAGGGTGCGGTTGCCAATGGCTTCTTTAAGTCCCTCTTTTTTTGCAGTCCAGGCTTCTTCTCCCGGATACATCATAACAGGATAATATTTCGGATCGTGAAGCAATTCCTGTAAACGCTGATTATGCGTAAATTCAAGACCAACAATAATTTCAGAATCTTTCAGAGATATGTGGGCAATATTTCCAGTACCCGTTCGCTGCCTTTTTGCCTCCTTGGTGTGCATTAGAAAAACAAACTTAATTCCTGTATCAAGTTCCTTTGTATATTTACACAAACATGTAGAAGTAGGCTTAAAACATTTAAAACAGCGTTCACTCATATCATTATTCTACAAAATTTTAACTTTTAAAGACAGACGTAAATGTAACATTTTTTTTCCTCTGAATTGTGATACATTGATGTCAGACTTGAACGTATCATTGGTATCTGTGGTACACTAATGTCAGTCATAAATGTACCATATTAGTATCAGTCTTTAAAAACTGGAATTTTGAATAAAAAAATCTGCATTGACAAAAAACATCTTTATGTCATAATGAAGTGATTTATTTTATATAGGGGAAAACAATGGAACTTTCACATGATTTTTTAGTCGAAGATAGAGATTTTACCAGTTATGAGGATTTTTCAAAGAATTGTAAACTTAAGGCTCCTGAAAATTTCAATTTTGCGTATGATATTGTAGATAGATATGCAAGAGAAGTTCCAGAAAAACGCGCTTTAGTTTGGATTGATGATAACAGCGAAGATGCTCTTACATTTACTTTTGCAGATATTTCAAGAGAATCAAAACGAGCTGCATACTGGCTCACACTTAAGGGCATAAAAAAAGGTGATACAGTTATGCTGGTGCTTCGCCGTCGTTATGAATGGTGGATTTTAATGCCAGCCCTTCATCGAATCGGTGCAATTGTTATTCCTGCTACAGATCAGCTTTTACAGGCAGACATTGAATATCGTACAAATGCTGCAGATGTAAAAATGATTATTTCCTATGATAATCCACATATTCTTGAAGAAATTGAAAAGGCAATGCCAAAATCACCAACAGTAAAATATCTTGTAACTGTTGGTCCTCAGCGTGAGGGGTGGATTTCATTCCATGATGAATATGAAAAACTTGATCCAGAATTTCCACGCCCGGTAGGAGATGCGGCCACAAAAAATACAGATCCAATGCTTCTTTATTTTACATCAGGAACATCTGGCTATCCAAAGATGGTTCTTCAGGACTTCCTATATCCAATCGGACATATTATGACAGCTAAATATTGGCATGGCGTAGTTGATGATGGCCTTCATCTTTCAATTGCAGAAACTGGTTGGGCAAAGGCTACTTGGGGTAAACTTTATGGACAGTGGATTTGTGGAACAGCTCAGTTTGTATATGATATGAATATGCTTAAACCAGATAAGATGCTCCAGATGATTGCAAAATATGGTTTAACAACATTCTGTGCTCCTCCAACAGTTTACCGCTTCCTGGTTCGTCAGGATCTGTCAAAATATGATTTGAGTAAATGTCAGCGTTTCAGTACAGCTGGCGAAGCCTTGAATGGTGAAGTATTTGATAAATGGCTGGAAAAAACTGGAAAGAAAATTTACGAAGGTTATGGTCAGTCAGAATCTACAATTATCTGTGGAAACTTCCTGGAATATTCACCAATTCATCCAGGTTCAATGGGCCGTCCAAATCCTTTGTATAAAGTAGAAGTTCTTAATCCAAATGGAAAGCCTGTTCCTGCAGGTGAAGTAGGAGAACTCTGTATTCATGTTGAAGATGGACGTCCTTTTGGTCTTCTTATGGGATACCACAAAGACGTTTCTCTTACTGCAGAGGCTTTTGACGGTGGTGTATACCATACTGGCGATAATGTTTACATGGATGAAGATGGATATGTTTGGTTCGTAGGCCGTAAAGATGATATTATCAAATCATCGGGTTACCGTATCAGTCCATTTGAAGTAGAATCAATTTTGCAGAAGCATCCAGCTGTTCTTGAATGTGCAGTCACTGGTGTTGAAGATGCAAAACGTGGTATGGCTGTAAAAGCAACAATCGTTCTTTCTGCAGATTATGCGGATAAGGATCCAAAAGAAATGGAACTTATTATGTCAAACTTTGCAAAAGAAAATACAGCTATGTACAAGTGTCCTAGAATTTATGAATTTGTTAAGGAATTGCCAAAAACAATCAGTGGTAAAATCCGTCGTGTTGAAATTCGTGAAAAAGATAAAGGAAAGGATGCTGATAAAATCAAGCAGGATTTCTAGTTGTTAAAACGAATCATTTACTTCTTGGGAAGTATTTTTCTATTAGCTTCATGTTCTCTTAAGTATGATGATACTCTTGATGTAGGGTCACGTATTCCTGAATTGATTTTTCAGGATACAGTAATGACACGTTATGAAGATAATGAAGTTACAGTGGAAATGAATGCAGAAGTTCTGGAGCAGTATAAAAAATCTTCAGAATCTTTTGCCCAGAATGTAGAGTTTATTTCCTATAATGATGACGGAGAAATTGATACTGAAGGTTCTTGTGGATATCTTTTTACAGATACAAAAAAAGAAATATACGAGCTTTATGATGATATTGAGCTTTATAACCGTTCAGAAAATACAAATTTCTTTGCAAATGTGTTAAGATGGAATGCGAAAACTGAACAGTTGACCAGTGGTCGTGGAGATATGGTTCGTATTGAAAAAGAGGATGCTATTATCCGTGGTACAGGTTTTTCTGCCAGTGGAATTAGCAAAGATTTTTCATTCCGAGGAACAGTTTCCGGTGATATAGAAACAAAAGATTCGGATGAATCAGAATCTGATGAATAAAATGAAAAAAGTTGTAATTGTCTTATCAGTTTTTTTACTTTCTCTAAATTTTTCTTTTGCCGAAAAAATTCTATTTTCTGCAAATCATATGACAGGAAAAGCCGGTGATTCCAATACAACGACTGTACTTTCTGGTAATGCTTATATAAAAACTGATTCAATGGAAATTCAGGCAGATGAAGTTGAACTTTCTGGAGATGACTACAGGTATATAAAAGCTTCTGGAAAAGTATCTGGTAAAAATCTTGATACAAATATGGTTTTTACCTGTGATAATCTTGATTACGATAGAACAACAAAAATTGCTGAGCTAAAAGGAAATGTTGATCTTGAAGATAAAGATAATGATGTAAGAGCAAAAGCTCAGATTATTGTTTACAATCAGGATACAGATATAGCAATCCTTCAAATAAAAATAAATCTGCTTCAGGAAGATAACGTTTGTACTGGTTCTTATGCGGTATACTATAAGAAAACTCAGATACTGGAATTATCAGGAAATGCTCAGGTTAAACAAAAGGATGATGTATTCCGGGCTCAGTTTATTACACTGAATATGGATACTCAGGACATTACACTTGGTGGTAATGTAAAAGGTACTGTAACTGATTCAAAACCAGCAGAAGAAGAACCTGTTGAAAATACTCCACTAGAAGAGAATACAGGTGAAGCAAATAAATCAGTTGATGTAGAAGATTCTCAGGCAACAGAAAGTCTGGAAACTTCAGAAAATTCCGAGGGGGCTGATTCTACTGAAAAAGAAGCTTCTCCAGCATACGACCCTTCTGAAGAATTGGAAGATTTAGTTGATTATAGCGAGGAGTCGTAGCCATGGCTAATGATGGACAGGAACATATTTTACGAGTTTCAAGTTTATATAAACAGTTCGGGCATAAAAAGGTTGTTCGAGGTGTTGAATTTTCTATGGGGCTTGGAGAAGTTCTAGGACTTCTTGGGCCAAACGGTGCTGGAAAAACAACAACCTTCTATATGGTCGTAGGTTTCTATAAGCCAACTGCCGGAGATGTTTTTTTGGATGATCAGTGCATTACAGATTTGCCAATGTACAAACGTGCCAGATTAGGAATTTCTTATTTGCCACAGGAGCCATCTGTATTCAGAAAATTCACTGTTGAAGAAAACATCTGGTCTATTCTTGAAACCCGTAAGGATTTGACTACAAAGGAAAAAAAGGACCGTCTTGAATCCTTGATTGATGAATTTGCAATTGAAAGAATCCGTAAACAGAAAGCATATACACTTTCTGGTGGTGAACGTCGTCGTACAGAAATTGCCCGTTCTCTTGCCATGGAACCAAAATTTCTTCTTCTGGATGAACCTTTTGCCGGAATTGACCCGATTGCTGTAGCTGATATTAAAAGCATGATTCGCCTTCTTGCAAAACGAGGAATTGGAATTCTTATTACAGACCACAATGTTCGTGATACACTTGAAATTACAGACCGTGCCATTATAGTAAACCAAGGAACAATCATGACTCAGGGAACAAAACAAGAAATTCTTTCCAGTGAAGTAGCAAGAGAGATTTATCTAGGAAAAGATTTCAGTATGTGAGCCAGG
>JAEDFX010000074.1 GCA_016297805.1 Treponema sp.
TCATTGGTGTTTTTTTTGAACACTGATGTCATTGAACGCTGATGTCAGCCTTTGATGTATCACTGCGTGATGTGAACGCTGATGTCAGCCTTTGGTGTACCACTGCGTGATGTGAACGCTGATGTCAGCCTTTGACGTATCAGTCTTTAAAAACTATTTTTACCTGTATAATATTTCCCTAAAAATCAGTATAATAATTCGTTGCGATGAATTACGAAAATCCTTTAATTGTTCAGGGCGACAGATCCCTCTTACTAGATGTACATGCTCCTTTGGCCGAAGAATGCCGCAATGCACTTATTCCTTTTGCAGAACTGGAAAAATCACCTGAGCATTTACATACATATAAACTTTCACCACTTTCTCTATGGAATGCTGCCAGCGCAGGCTTTAGTGCCGACGATGCAATTGCAGTCCTCCAGAAATTTGCCCGCTATGATGTACCTCAGTCTATTGTGATGTGGATAAAGGAAATCTCCAGTCGATTTGGAAAAATCAAATTAATTGCAGGGCCTGATATTGAAGTCCCAGTAAAAGAAGGCTCTGCCGAAAATATCGTAGAACATTACCTCTACCTTGTAGCAGATTCTCTTCCAGTTTTCAAAGAAATCGGCGCAAATCACAGTGTAAAAAAAATGCTTACATCCACTCTGGAAAATGATGGCGCACCAGAATACTCTTTCCTTCTTAAGCTTACAGACCGTGGAACAATAAAACAGCTGCTGCTTCAGGCTGGATGGCCAGTAAAGGATGAAGTTGCCCTTGCTGACGGTGAACCGCTGAATGTAAATCTTCGTGAAACAACGAGTCATGGAAAACCTTTGAATATTCGTGAATATCAGAAAAATTCAGCCCGTGCCCTTGTTGGTGATAAAGGTCCTGGTACTGGTTTTGGAACAATTGTTCTTCCATGTGGCGCCGGTAAAACTATAGTTGGTATGACAATTATGGATATGCTTAAAACATCCACACTTATCATTACCACAAACATTTCGGCAGTTCACCAGTGGATAGACGAACTTCTGGATAAAACAGACCTTACTGCCGACCAGATTGCAGAATATTCCGGGGAAAACAAAGAAATCAAACAGGTAACTGTTGCCACATATCAGGTTTTAACATGGCGACCAGACAAGGAAGGTCCTTATCCACATTTTTCAATTTTCCATGAACGTCCATGGGGACTTATTATTTACGATGAAGTTCACATGCTTCCAGCTCCAGTTTTCCGTGTTGTTGCAGACTTGCAGGCCATCCGCCGTGTAGGTCTTACTGCAACTTTAGTTCGTGAAGACGGTTGCGAAGGCTACGTTTTCAGTCTTGTTGGTCCAAAACGTTATGATGTACCATGGAAGGAACTGGAACGAGACCATTGGATTGCCAGTGCCGAATGTATTGAAGTCCGTGTTGACCTTCCAATGAATCAGGAAATTGAGTACGCAGTTTCTACAGCCCGGGAAAAACATAAAATCGCCAGTATGAATCCTGATAAAATCCCTATCGTAAAAGAGATTATTGATAAATGTCCTAGCGATAAAATTCTGGTAATTGGTCAGTACTTACAGCAGCTGGACGAAATCGTTCAGATTTTAGGATGTCCGATTATTACCGGAAAAACTCCAAACTCAGAACGAGACAAAATTTTCAACGACTTCCGCAGCGGCAAAATCCGTGTACTGGTTGTTTCAAAGGTTGCAAATTTTGCCATTGACCTGCCAGACGCATCTCTTGCCATTCAGGTAAGCGGAACATTTGGAAGCCGTCAGGAAGAAGCCCAGCGACTTGGTCGTATTCTCCGTCCAAAAGAACAGAAATCCCGATTCTTCACACTTATTACCCGCAACACCGTAGAAGAAGAATTTGGTTCAAACCGTCAGAAATTCCTTGCAGAGCAGGGCTATGAATACAAAATTGTAAGATATGATGGAGAACTGGATATTGAAGAATGATAACGAAATAGGACAATGGCAGGAAGCCATGGCATGTCTGCCAGAAAAGCAGTTTTTCAATACAATGCGCTTGTATCTGGGGGAAATTAAAACTCCATATAACAAGCAGAGGCTTATTGAACAGCTGGCAAGTTTTATTCACAATCAGGAAAATACAAATAGCATTCTCACCTTAATGGACAGTTTTGATGTTGAAATCCTTACTGCCATTTCATTAATCCCACAAGTTACTCAGGAAAGTCTTATAGAATTCTTTTCAGAAACCTATTCAGTTACTGAACTTTACGCCGAAATAATCAGTCTTACAGAACGCCTTTTAATTTATAAAATTCAAGATGATTATTCTCCAAAAGAATTTCTTTATATAAATCCTTTTTTAAAAGAACCTCTAAAAGCCTACCTTAATCCAAAAGCACTTTTTCCAACTCAACAGGTATGTACTTATTCTACAGATGATGTTTTCATTCTTACACCAAACCTTCTGACTGCATTTATTTCTATACTTAAAGTCCGTGGAATTGCTTGCAAGGCTGACGGAGCAATAAAAAAGAATGATATGAATCGACTGGAAGAGATTTTTCCTGGAAAGGCAAATTTCATTCAGCTTTTAATGAATGCCTTTATAAATCTTTCTCTTGTAAAAGAAGGACCTAAAAGTTTTACAATCGAAAAGAATCGAATAGAAAATTTTGCAGTCCTCCCCGAAACATATCAGTATGCACTATTGTGTGCAGCAGCCGTTTCCCGATTCAGCAAAGAAGGATTAAAAAAAGAAGCCCAGCTTTTAATTGATTGTCTTTCTTCAATTCCAGAAACTGGTTACACCCGTCAGACAATTCTGCGCCTCACTTTTCTGATTGGCAGCCGCACAGAAGACGGAGCTGCTGTGGCAAAAAAGAGTCGTTTCAGCCGGCTTTTAGAAGCAGCTCGTGCTGAAGATGGTATAGACGCAATGCAGAACGTAAATCTTATGGACCGAATGCTGGATGCCGCAGTAGAATTTGGTCTTCTCCAAAAGCTGGGCAAAAATGAAAAAGGTGAAGAAATTTTTACCGCAGGAAATATTTCTGAAACCAGTACCGAAAACCTTAAGGTTCTCAATATTGATTCAACTTCAACAGTAACCCTTATGCCTGGGCTTCCTCTAAAAACTCTGCTTCCTCTAACATCATTTATGCTCATAAAAAAATGTGGAGTTGTTACTGAATTTGAAATCACAAGACAATCTGCTGCGGCAAGCTTTGATCAGTGCTGGACTCCAGAAAAAATCTTTGAAGAAATCGAAAAATATGCTTATTACGAAATACCTCAAAATCTTAAAATCAATATTTCTGAGTGGTATAACGCTTACTCTTCCGCAATGCTTTATCACGGATACATTCTAAAAGTTACAGAAAGTAATATAGCTTTTGCAGAAAATAATCCTAATATAAAAAAATATATTAAAGAAAAACTGGCAGACGGAATATACCTTCTTGATTTACCTGTAGATGCAAACATTTCTAAGTTTATTGATGACAGCGGTCTGGATTTTCTGGGAAATATAAAAACTTCCACAAGTGCTCAGGGATTTGTTTCATTTCCACTGCTTCGTGCCGGTTACAAGCTGCAGATTCTTGAATCACCATCAGGAAATGATACTGAACCATTAAGAACTTCAGTAAAGGATGCAGCAACTCTAATCAATTCCTTGAAGTCGGCATTAGACACTCGGGAACTGGATGAACATCAGAGGGAAAGTCTGGAACATAGAATTTCAAACCGACTGATTCTTTCTGAAACTCAATTGAAAACAACTGCAGTTCGGACAGAAATTCTGGAAGCAGAAGGTATGGATTTTGCAGGAAAAGTTCACCTTATAGAAGCTGCAATAAAAGAAGAAGATTTGATGGAATTACATCTTCCAAGCGTTGAAAATGTACGGGAATTTTTTACAATTGTTGGAAAACCACTGGGAATCTCAAAACAACCGGGAGAAGCAATTATGCGCTTTCAGGTTGAACCAACAAAAGATATTGAAAATTTCCTTGTAAGCAGAATCACCCGTTTGCGAAGATTAAGATTTTAGAGAAGAAAAATGGAATTATACGTTATTAGACATGGTACAACAGACTGGAATGCAGAAGCCCGTTTTCAAGGCTCAATGGATATAGAATTAAACTCTAACGGACGTGAACTGGCTGGGAAGCTTGGTGAACGAATGGATGCAATTCATTTTGATTTGATTTTCTCTTCACCTCTCATTCGTGCTTACGAAACTGCATGTCTTATCCGCGGTCACAGAAATATTCAAATTATCCGTGATAAAGCATTAACAGAACTTAGTTTTGGTGAAAAAGAAGGTGTTCCTTTTAAGGAATGGGTAAATTCTGATGAACCAAGTAAATATTTTTTCAGCGATCCATTGAAGTATATTCCTCCTAAAGGTGGAGAAACTTTTGAATCCGCAGTTGAACGTACAAGAAAATTTGTACAGGAAGTTCTGGAACCTATTTATAAAAAACAGCCAGAAGCCAGAATCATGCTGGTAGCCCACGGAGCGCTCCTAGCTGCCATGATGTGCTATCTTGATAACCACGGAATTGAAAATTTCTGGGGAAAAGGATTAAAGGGCAACTGTGAAGAAACTGTTTATAATTTTGACGGAAACAAGTGGACTAAAACTGATGAAAAAAATGAAGCCACTTTAAATATTTACGAGGCAACTGCAAAAAAATGATAATAAATAAGAACGATAAGAATTCTGTAAAAAAAACAATAGAAGTTTTGAAAAAAGGAGGAATTGTAATTCTTCCAACAGATACAGTTTACGGCTTCAGTGGAATTGTTGATTCCAACACTACAAACACTCCCTACTCTACAGATGCAAAAATCCGTAGCATAAAGGGACGTTCAGAAACAAAGCCTCTCATTCAGCTTATTGCGAAACCAGAAGATATTAATCTTTATACAGATGATGTAATTCCAGAAAGCTTGCTTTCAAAGTGGCCTGGAGCACTCACTGTTATCGTACATACAAAACCAGATGCACCACTTTCTGATGAAGCTCACATTCCAACAATTGCATTCCGTTGCCCTGGAGATGCATGGCTGCGTGGAATTATCGCGGAATGCGGAGTTCCAATCTACAGCACCAGCGTCAACCGCAGCGGACAGCCAGTTCTGGAAGAAGAAGTAAAAATTGCAGAAGAATTTTCTGCCGATGTTGATTTAATTGTAACCGACGGTGATAAAAAAGGAGCCTTGCCTTCCACTTTAGTTTCCATTGAAAACGGAATTGTAAAAATATTAAGACAAGGAAGTGTAGAAATAATACAGTAGTAATCTGTCATTATCTTTGCCATACCACACCAGAATGACAACTTTTTCAGCAATCTATCTTATTTCAACAATTCCAAATTCTTTTTAATTAATTCGCAGCGCTGTTTTACACAATCTGGTGAACGATGTGGATCACTTGGTGTATTGAAAGTGTAATCCAGAAGTTTTTCCACAGTTGTTGTAGCTACATGCATTCTTGTATCCGACGATGCATAGTAAATAAAGATTTTTCCGTCCTTTTCAATTGCACCGTTAGAAAATACAACATTACTAACATCACCAGTTCGTTCGCTTCCAAGAGGAACAAGGAATACACCACTTGGTTCTGCAATTACACGACTTGGGTCATCCAAAGCTGTAGCATAAACATAAAGAACATAGCGCAATCCATCAGCAGTGTTACGAACTCCATGAGAAATGTGAATCCAGCCTTTTTCAGTTTTAATCGGAGTAGCACCCGCTCCATTCTTTGCTTCAGTGATTGTATGATATACACGCTTTGAAATGATTTTTTCTTCATCAATCACAGCATGAGTAATATCATTACAAAGACCAAAACCAATTCCACCACCACTGCCAGTATTAATAAAATCATCCATTGGTCGTGTGTAGAAGGCATATTTTCCATCAACAAATTCTGGATGAAGACAAACGTTTCTCTGCTGTGGAGAATGTTTTGTTACAAGATTAGGAAGTCGTTCCCAAGTTTCCAAATCTTTTGTACGAACAATACCAGCCGCAGCAACAGCAGCTCCTAAATCAGGATTTGAAGTATCCTTTGCTTCAGAACAGAATACACCATAAATCCATCCATCTTCATGCTGTGTAAGACGCATATCATAAACATTAGTTTCTTCTGGACAAGTATCTGGCAGCTGAATTGGATAGTCTCTAAAACGGAAGTTGTCTATACCATTTGGACTTTCTGCTACTGCAAAAAATGATTTGCGATCATTGCCTTCAACACGACAAACAAGACAGTATTTTCCGTTTAAATAAATTGCACCGGAATTAAATACACAATTTACTCCAAGACGTTCCATAAAAAACGGATTAGTTTCTTTGCAAATATCAAAGCGCCAGGTAAGAGGCACAGAATCTCTAGTCAAAATTGGATTTTCATAACGGTCATAAATACCGTTGTAAAAAGACTTATTGATTTTGTTTTTACGGGAAAGTAATTCTTCCTGTTCTTTCTGCATTGCGTAATAGGTTTCGTGAATCATATAATCCTCATTTCTAGATTCCCAGGTTTATCATCTTTTGGATGATTACCTGGAAATGACACAAATTATGTCATTGTGGGACTTGCTCCAACAATCTATCTTAATTATATAATTATTTACCTAATTTTCAAGTTAAATTTACCTAAATTTAAGTAAATTATTTTCTTCGCACTTCAAACTGAACCTGTTCAGACTTTGGTCGGGAATCATTCAAAGCTTTGTATTTTTTATACAATACAGACTGAGCCTGTAAGATTTCGGCATTATCATCACAAGTTACCGATTCCCAAGAACCATTGCTCTGCAGCTCCATTGCATTAGAATTATCAGCAAAGTAGGTATCAAGAATTGATTTCACATCATCAAAAGCAGCCTTTTCCAAAATCGGGAACATCAGTTCAATACGACGGTCAAGATTTCGGCTCATCCAATCTGCACTGGCACAATACAATTCTGGTGTACCTGCATTCTGGAAATAGAAAATTCTTGCATGCTCAAGATAGCGGTCAACAATTGAAATTACACGGATATTTTCACTAAGCCCTGGAACACCTGGCACCAGCATACAAATTCCACGGATATTCAAAAGAACCTTTACCCCAGCCTGACTGGCCTTATACAAAGCAGCAATAACTGCTTCGTGAGTAAGACTGTTCATTTTTGCAATAATCAAACCTGGATTTTCAGGAGTACTCCGTTCAATCTCGCGATTAATCATAGAAAGCAATCTACTTTTCAAGGTTACCGGAGCCATTCCCAAAGTTGGCATATTCTGCAAGGTTGAATAACCAGTTACAAGATTAAAGAACTGAGTTGCATCATTGGCAATCTGAGGATTAGCAGTAAACAAAGATATATCTGAATAAAGCTTTGCGGTTTTTGGATTGTAGTTTCCAGTAGCAAGATGAACATAACGGCGGATTGTATCATTTTCACGGCGAACAACCATAAGGATTTTTGCATGAACCTTAAGATTTTTTAGTCCGTAAATAACTGTTACCCCTGCCTGTTCCAACTCGTTTGCCCAAGCAATATTTCTCTCTTCATCAAAGCGGGCCTTCAGCTCTACAAGGACAATAACCTGTTTTCCAGCCTGAGCCGCTCTTTCCAAAGCCGCAATAATAGGTGAATCCCGGCCTGTTCGGTACAAAGTCATCTTAATTGCCAGAACATTTTCATCATCTGCGGCATCAGAAATAAATTTTACAACAGGATCATAACTTTCGTAAGGAACATGAAGAATCTTATCATGTAATTTCAAGGTATCCCAATAAGGTTCTTCTTCTGGTAAATCTGCAGGATAAAAATGCTCCCATCGTTCAAAGCTCATCTTTCCTGCATTATCCACATCCCGTAAATCCATCAAATCATTTGGATCAATAATCTGATTTACTTTATAAATATCCTGTTCACCAAGCTCCAGCTTTTCCATAAGATATTTCAAAATTGTGGCACTAGTTTCATTACAGGTCATTTGAACAGGGAAGGAAGACTTGCGCTGAATCAAAACATCTTCCATTGCATGAATAAAGTTTGAGCCAGAATCCTCATCAACTGCAAAGTCCGCATCTCTGGCAACCTTAAAAAGCAAAGTTTCTTCAACTGCAAAACCTGGGAAAAGCAAAGTACCAAAAGCAGTTACAATATCCTGCAAAAGTGCAAATTGCTTTGTTTTATTATTAGAAGTAGGAAGCCAGTAAACATTCTGCAGACCACCAGGAATTTCTACAAAGGCAATGCGAGGTAAATCATCACTACCCTTCAGCTCCTCTGAGCCTACCTTAATTCCTGCAATAGGATTAAGCATAAAGGCCCCGTAAGTTGAAAGATTTTTTATATGAGGAAAAGCCTCCATATCTGTACGCAGCGGAGTCAGCAAAGGATAAATTTCCGATTTGAAAACCCCCTGAAGGAAATCTGTCTGTTCCTGAGTGTACTGCATTGGATTCACATAAACAAAACCTTCTGCAGCAAGAGCGGGAATTACATCAGACATAAGACATTCCTGCTGAGTACGCATAATCTGATGTGCACGAACAGAAAGAGAAGTCAGTACCATCTGTGTAGAAAGTCCCGAAACATCTACAAAAGAAGGATTATCGTTTAAAAGGCGTTTTAGTGAAGCAACACGAACCTGAAAAAATTCATCAAAATTGCTGGTAACAATAGAAAGAAACTGAAGACGTTCCAAAAGTGGCAGTTCTTTTCTAAGACCCTGATGAAGAACTCTCGCATTAAATTCCAGCCATGATAATTCTCTATTAAAAAAACGTACTTCTGACATTCCCGCCTCCTATAACAAAATTACCTTATAACCAAAAACTGATTCAAACATTCCTGCTTTTTCTGACAATGCAATTCGTTCCAAAACTGTATTAGGATTATTCTTTGCCGAAATAATCAGACTATTTTGCTGAAGCTGCATAGTAAAATCTGTAAACTTTTGAATATGCCCACGATCCAAAGCATCTGCAATTCGCAAAATTGCCGTAAGCTTAAGAATAGTCATTCGGTCAGGACGAGGCATCATCTGATAGGTTTCATCATCCTGAGGAACAAGAGAACCTTTATGATATTTAGCAATTTCCGAAACAATTTTGTTATCATTTTTTGAAAGGCCAAAAATTTCAGAATTACGGATTATGTAATTACTGTGCAGATTATGATTATCATAGCGGATAAAAGAACCTATATCGTGAAGTATTGCCGCAGTTTCCAGCAGAGTTTTAGCATGCTCCCCTAAAGCAATTTCTTTTTGCAAAGTATCATAAATTTTAGCAGAAATCATTCGTACACATTCTGCATGATTTTCATCACCATGATACTTTCTCAACAGATTCTTAGCAGAAGCAATAATCTGCATATCAAATTCCATCTGCAGCTCTTCATTCTGAGTAGAATTCTTACTGAAAATTACACCGTTTCTGATATTTGTTTCTGGAACAATAATCCGTTCAGCCTTTGTAAAATTCAAGAAAAGATTATAAATCAAAAGACTTACATGCAAAGCTTCTGCTTCACTATATGGAATTTTAAAACGAGCAACACATTCATCTGCAGAATAATCCTGAATATCTCGGGCAAAATCTGCCAGATTCTGTTTACTGATTTCCCAAAGGAATGTTGAAATTGGACGTCCAACCAGCAAAGCTGCCAAAGAAACATCTGCACCAACTGCAATAAACTGCTTTACATCACTTAAATCCAGCTCGCTGTCCAAAGAACCTTTAGTATTGCTTATGGACTCCTCAAGATAACGCTGAATATCTGCATAACTGCTGGCCTGATTTCTCATCTGCTGATCAATTCTTACAGTTCCCAAACGCAGACTGTGTACGCCGGCCATTTTTCCATCAGTCATCATCATAATTTCTGTGGAGCTACCACCAACTACAAGAATAACTGTATTTTCGTTTTTAAAATCTACAGGCTGGTCTTTAATTGCTTCACTAACCGCAATATACATCAGTTTATTTTCTTCAATACCATCAACAATATGAACGCGAAAGCCAGTCTGAACAAGAATTCGATCCATAATAGGATCACGGTTTTTAGCATCACGGAAAGCACTGGTAGCAATACAAGTTGTTTCAAAGGAATTAATTCCCCAACCTGCCAGTTGTTCACGATAACGAGTCAAAATTGTAATGAGCTGATTCTGAGTTTCCTGACTGATTACACCACTGGTAAAAACGTCCTTACCTAAGGCCAAAGGCATATCGGAACGGTCAAGAACGTTCTGTTTTCTATCTGGTGTAACTTCGGCTACAAGGAGACGCACCCCTGTAGAACCGATTTCGATGACTGATTCTGGGGCTGCCACTTTTTTCTCCTACAGTTTATCAATAAGCATTGAACACTTACCACTTGGGATCGGTAATGTTTTCTTTTTCTGGTCAATAATATTGATTGTGAAATAATAGAGTTTTTCACTTTCCATCTGAATCTCCCAACCACGAGAACTCTTGTTAGAAAGAATTGTAATAAGGTTGCGTTTGAGGGAAAGATTTTCAATACCCATAATTTCAAGGTTTGGAATAATCCAGTCTACAGTTTTACGTGGCAAACTGATTGAAAGACCAATTACGTTTTCAATCATAAGTGCAATTGTAGAAAGGCCAGCTGTCAAAAGATAACGGGCTCTAGATTTATCACCATTTTCACGTTTTGCAGGACCTTCTTTATTAGGAAGATAAGCTTCGTACAAATCACCAGGTTCTTTATTTTCGTTTGGCATTAAACCTTCAAGAACAAAGTACAAGTGACGAATAGCACATTCACGTGCAAATTCGTACTGAGCATATTTTTCAAGACCTTTAATTACCATAAAGTTGAAGGCTGGCATTACACTACCATTATAATCATTTCCTTCTTCGCTAAAGTGTGGGTCATCAGCACTTAAAGTTGGGAACGGATGTTCTGTTCCAAATGTTTCTGGGTTGTTCAAATGTTCAACAAGCATATCAGCTTTATCAGCATTTGGAATCTCTGCCATCATTGTCCAGTAGCAGGCAATTGATTTTACATTCAGACGTTTTTCTTCTTTATCCAAATCGTAGTAGAAACCAGTTTCATTATCCCACATCAAAGAATTGATTTTTGTTTTGATTGAGAAATACATTTTTCTGTACTGGAAGCTGATTTCTTTATCATTCAAAATATCGCCTAAGGCAGACATATAAGAAGCATTAACTGCCATACATGCATTGAAATCGATTGGATAACAAGCATCTCCACGAGGAGAATTTGTCATTGAAGAAGCACAAACAGGAACTGAATACAAACCGTTTTCCTGTTTAAAAGTCTGATCAAGCCATTCCATATATTTCTGAAGAATAGGCATTACATCTTTAATACGCTTTTTATTTGCTGATTTATGGAAAAGGTTATATTCAGCTAAAGCGAAAAGAGGAAGTCCAACACCTTCAGGATTATCCTTGTCCAAAACTGGCTGATCTGTTTTTACATCATACTTCCAGCGAATTGCTCCAGATGGTTCCTGACGTGCATAAAAATAATCAATGTTATTACATGGTTCAAAATTTCTATTTGAATATACAAGGAAGAAAGAAGAGAAAATAGTATCAAACTGATTAAGAATTAACTTATCATCTTCTGGATATATGAATAAGCCGTCCGAATCTTGTTCTCCAGTCTTTGGGTTTACCCATAATGATGATACCCATGACCATGTTTTATTATAAATGTCTACAAAATCCTGATCGTAAAAATGGATTTTTGGAAAATCGTGCTTATTCACAACTGCTCCTGTATTAAGGCCCCCAGCCTCATCTATCAACTTTTTTTGCGGTTCTTATAATATAACACATTTTTTGCAAAATAGTTGTAAAAATCGAAAATAAATATAAATTTTTTTCATGTTTTCAAGTGCAAAACCCCTGATTTTAAAAAAAAGTAAAATTTTCTCATTTTCTATACTGATTTTTGGTAAAAATCGTAAG
>JAEDFX010000075.1 GCA_016297805.1 Treponema sp.
ATGGATGAGCTAAAAATTGCTTTCACAATTTTTTTAACGCTCTTCTATAGAACACCGGTCGCCAGCGACCTTACACATGGATGAGCTAAAAATTAGCGACCTTACACATTATACAATCTTATCCAAAGCTTCTACTACATCAATATCGTAGAGATTTGACTGTTCTCGTAAAGCAGAAACGGCAGATTCCTTATCCATTGCATCACGATAAGAACGTCTACTTGAAAGTGAAACATAACTTTCGGCAACACGAATAAGACGTGCAATCTGTGGAATTTCATCTCCCTTTAATCCATTTGGATAACCAGAACCATCAATATTTTCGTGATGCTTCATTGCAGCATCTTCAAATACACTCCAGTATTTCTTTGGAACAAAATCAAGATGTTTTTCTGCAAGATTAACATGCTCTTTCATTGCTTCTTTTTCTTCTGCTGTAAGTGATGTTGACGAAAGTAAATCAGGGTCAATTCCCAGGAATCCGGCATCATAAATCATAGCCGCACAGAAGTTCAACATAGACATTCCCTGTGGCAAACCAAGCTGAATTGAAAGCTTATAAACCAATTCACTAACGTTCTTAGAGTTATTTTTACGGCCTGTAGAGTAATCAATCTGCTGACCAATTTCTTCACATTTTACTGCCAGCTGTTTAAGTTCATCTTCATCTTCTTCAGAGAAAGTTACATCTGGTAAAGCCTGTGCAGGTGCCCAAGTAGAAGTTCCAGCAAGTCTCAACTGAGGATTAGCCCCGTACAAATCTGTTACGCCACCAAGCATAAGTCGATTTGTCTGACTCTGATTTGCAGCAAGAAGTTTAAATGCTTCAACATACTGTGCCTGCTGAAGTTCCTGTTGTTTGAATCCTCTTTTACAAATTGCAACAATTACCAGAATGATGATTAAAATAAGCAAAGCAATTCCAATTACTGCAAAAGCAATTACTCGTGTAGATTTTTTTGTTTCTTCAGCAGAAGCAGTAAATGCATTACCCATATCCTTTAATCCAGATTCCAATGCATTTTTAAACTCTGCCTGACTTTGAATAGTAGCGTTGGCCTGTTCCTTCATGGCAGCTGCCTGTTCTTTCATAGCTCTAGCCTGAGCATCCATAGATTCCTGCTGGGCTTCAAAACGTTCCTGTTCAATCTTACGCTGGGCAGCAGTTTCTGCCTTTTCTGCAGCTTTTTCTTTATTAGACTGTTCAGTTTCAATCTGCTTCAAAAGTTTTTTGATTTTTGTATTTTCAATGTTTGGATACTTTTCAAGATTCATCTGAACATCAATCAAAGCCATTTCATCATAGTTTTTCTGAATATTCTGAATCTTTATAGTATAAACTGTTTGAGCAAAATACAAAACATTTGCCTGGGATTCTTCATCCTTAGCAACGGCAAGTGCCTGATTAACATACTTGTAAGCATCTTCAATCTGGTCATTTTCATACGCCTCATTTGCTTTTTCAAGGAAGCGAGCAGCCAAATCTGTAGTTACAGCAAAAGCATTTACTGTAAACAAGACCAACGAAAGTGTGACAATAATTTTTTTAAATTTAGCGAATAACATTTTCAGCTCCAATTGCAAGAATCAAACTTGCTCTATTTTCAATACCACTATTCTTCATGAAGAATATATCACGAATACCAACATTCAAATTCAGTTTAACTTTTTCTAATTCAGCAAATGGGAATTCCAAATTTGCATTTACCCCAGCGGCAACATTAATCTCTGGATAGAACAGATGTCCTGCATACCAATCAGCACCAATATCTAATTTTGCCATGCCAAGATCAATTCGTTCCATCTTAAGGCCTACAATTGGTGTATACATTGTATCTGCAACCTGCTGAGCACCAGGCGCAGTTGTAGATTTTCCTGCCATAAGAGCACCGAATCCAACTCTAAAGAACAGATTCTTTGAAAGAGCTGGTGTAGAGAACTTACCAAGAAGTTCACCATGTCCAATTAAAGGAACTGTATTGGCCTCATCAGCAATTGCAAGGAACTGGAAACCGGCAAAAATATCTGTACCAATTGCCATTTTATTTTCTAATGTATATTCATAACGGTAATCCAATGAAATACCATAATGAATACTGTTGAAGCCACCTGCAGCATCGTATAAGTCAAGCAAGTCTACCATACCAAGAGCAGCTTTCCAATTGCTACTTGTAAGCTTTGTTTCTTTTCCAGAAACATATACAGCCTTGCCACTGTCTGTATTCTTTGCAGCAATATATTCTTTTTCTACATTACCACGTTGCTTTTCTTTTTCCATTTGAACACGTGCCAGTTCAAGCTGACGCTTTTGTTCAAGTTCTGCCTCATGCTGTAGCTGTACTTCATAAGCATCCGCAATTACAGAATACATTTCTACCGCATTCTCATTATCAAGATTGTTTTCAATTACAATAACAATTGCTGTCATTGCAAAATCATAATCATTATTAACAATCAAGCGACGAATCTTCTTCTCTGTATAATTCTCAATCAAATAGTAATATTTATCGTTATTATTAGATGAAAGAATCTCTCCTAAATCTTTTTCAGATTTAATGATGAAAATATGGTCCAATTCCTTATAAATATTACTGATATATTCCTCAACGGCAAACAAAGAGCTTGCCATAAGGAAAAGAAAAACAGTAGAAATCAGTATTTTTATTTTTCTCATTTTCATAAATCCTGTTTCTCCAAATCATTAGAAGATATTTGTTCTCAAACCAATACCAATCTGTGGAATAATATTCTTAATCTTTACCGTACTTGAAACGTCAGTTGGAATGAACCAGACTGAACCTTCTGTATACAGTGAGAAAGAACTGAATGCTTTTACATTCTGCAATTTTATCTTAGGGAACTCTATTTGTCCAATAACAGCTGAAAGAATTTGTGGTTTTCCAGAGTTTGTTTCTGTAAAGTAAGAGAAATCTGCACCGAGAGCAAAATCCGCATACAACCAATCCCAGTCGTGACCTAAGAAGAAACTGAATGGAATTTCTGCAATGTTTGCAAGAATCTTCAAGCTTAAGATATCTCCACCATAACGCATATCTGTCATATTAATTCCGAACATCTGAGAAACTGCATTTCTCTGACTCTGAGTAAACTGTCCATAAGAGAACTGAAGTTTTACAACATCATCAAAGAATGTAAGTCCGGCACCAACCTGGAACAAGCTTGAACCCCAAAAGCGGAAGTCAACGTAAAGCCCCTGAATGAAAGATGGAACTTCATAAGATGATTTATCACCTTTACGCAAAGTAACTGTTACATCTTCAAGACGTACATCATCATTAGAAAGACCAGATACCTTCAATTTCTGGTTATAGCGTCCACCGATTGCAGGAGCAATCAGTTTAATGCTTGGATCTGTATTATCAATCTGAATTACCATACGAGTAATTGCAGTTTCACCATTCTTCATAGTAGCTCGAACAAGGAAGAAGTGGTACCCCTCTTCAATATCCTGATTTTCGATTCGGTACATCCACTTTTCATTTGTAGAGAGAAGCTCGAATGTCTTACCGTTATCCATACTCAATTCAATCTTAGCTACAGATTTTGCAGCAACTGCAGCCTTGAATTCATCAGATGCTTCTTTTGTTTTAGAGAACAGCATATCGTCCTCACTAATAGAGTAACCTGCCTGACCTTTTATGTAAGGACGATTTGTAGCAAAGTCACCGTATGTAAAGTTCTCGATTGTAACCCATGGTCCAATTGGACTGTATGTAATTGTCTGTTCGCGAGAAGCTACCTGTGTTCCATTTGTAAGAATTGTGTCTACACGGTATGTGTGAACACCTTCGGTAATATTTTCTGGACCCATTTCAAACTTGAAGAAGCCACAATCTGTAATTGTTGTTTCTTCTATATATTTGTTGTCAATAAAGAGTTTGAGTGAGCTGATTGTTCCCTCAGCCTGTGACTGACCGTAGATTGTAAATACACCCTGTTTGTGTTCACCGTTCAATGGATAGAGAATATCTACTGTGGCAGGAGCACGATTCTTTTCAAGGTGAATGTTACGACTTACGTTTGTAACGTTACCAGCCTTATCTTTTCCTGTAAGTTCTACGTTGTAGAAACCGTCTGGCAAGTCGCGGATATTAAGTGTCTGGCCAATAATTCGGTCAATTTTTATTGGACGAATATCAGGCTTACTTGTTTTTTCAAGATTTCGGAGAGTAACGTACAATTCTGTTACTTCTACGTTGTCGTATGTGAAACCTGAGAAGAACAAGTCTCCAGTTGTTGTAGAATCGTCTATAGGAAGTTCAAGACTTAAATTTGGCGCATCGTTATCAATGTTAATCAAGCTTGAGTACAAACCTTCAATTCCATATCCGTCAGTTACTTTCAAGAATACAACCTGTGTACCACCTGGAATTGCACGAGTATCTACTGTGTAGCTCCAGTCTGTAGTACCAACTGCTTCGTTGTAGCTGTTACCGTTATCAAGAGAAACTTTTACATTTGAAATACCGTTCTTATCGCTGGCCCAACCAGAAATTGTAATGATTTCGCGAACTGAAGTATCAATTGTTGGAGCAACTACCGCACCCTTAGGTTCTTCCAGAGAAATGCGATAAGTTCTAGAAACCTCAGGACCTTTTACACCATTAATATCAACTGAATAAACAGTTACTGTATGTTCGTTATCTGTCATAGTTGCCAGTGGAACATCAATAGAGAAGCTTGTATTCAATTTATATTCAGCATCTGGAGTCTGATATTTATAAACTTCGTGAGTTGAAACCTGTTTGTATTCACCATTATCAATTTTGTAGTAAACCGAAGATTCACCATCATCATCATAAACTACACCAGAAATTGTAAAGTCACGGGTAATAACCTGCATTTCTTCTGGCACGTGTATTTCTGTAATAGGAAGATCTGATTCACTATCAATACTGAACATCCAGGCTTCAATTGTTGTTTTATTACCAGCATCATCTGTAAATACAAAAGACATTGCATCATCAATTGGAGCTTCTTCTGTACCAATCAATGTAGAAACAAGAGGATCAAGAGGAAGTTCAATTCTGTTCTGTGTCTTACCCTTTACAGGTGGAGCCACATATTCTGCTTTTGCAAAGAAACCATTGTCTTTTGCATTAAATACAATTAAGTTTTCACCGTTTACAACATCAATTTCCAAAGGTTCAACAACTGTTACTTCTGGTGGAGTTACATCCTTATAAACCGAAGTTCTGATTGTCTTCTGAATACCAGAAACGTCTGTTGTACGAATATCAATTCTAACAAGACCATCTTCAAATTCTTTAAGGTTAATATCTTTGCTATATGTAACACCAAGATTACTTACACCCTTTCCAGAAGGAAGAGTAAAGTTTTCCCATGTTTCTCCATTATCCAAAGAATATTCTACACTTCTAATTCCCAAGGTATGAGCAGCTGTTCCGGCAAACTTAACTACATCACCAACCCACTGATGGAGAACAGGCTGTTCAAGATGTGAATCCATTTCTGTAGTATTAGCAATAAAGTTTACAGGAGCCGATGTGTATGAGTCTCCAAAACGATCTTTTACTTTAAGAGTTACATTCTTGTAAACAGCATCTTTTTCTGCTGTAATAACTACAAGATTACCAATTGTTTCAGCTACAAGTCCCTGAGTTGCAGATACAATCTGAACATCAACAGGAGGAGTTACATTTGCGTAATAGTAGAATTTAGAGCCTTTAGCAAGAACGTAGTTATTATCAACTTCATCAAATACAGTATCAGAAGCAGGCATTAAGTAAATCTTTTCTTCATCATCTGTGTTTTCTGAATTTTCTTCACGAACAACTGTAACTGAACCAGAAATCTTTTCTTCAAGAGCACCAGCCTTTACAGTAATGTTAATTTTATTTACACGAACTGGAAGATTTGCCAGTGGAATTTCTGCATACCAGCGAGTTGGTTCATCAACTGTAGGTTTTGTGATTTTTGCAGCACCTTTCTGAATAAGGTCTCCACCTGGAACTTCATCACCAGAAATTTCATAGGCAACAGAACTAACTGGCACTCCAGAATCAATTACAACTGTCATAGTTGCACCGATTTTTTCTGCATAATTAAGAACTACAGGCATTCCACTTAAATATTCATCTTCATTAACAGAAGCAATATTTGCAGAAAGTGTTGGTTTCTTAGTTGCAGTATATTTTCCAGAAACTAGTTTAGCAGTATCAGAAATTTCTACATCCATAGCTAATGGATTAGAACCTTCAATCATATCTTCACGAGAGAATACTCCAAAGTTTCGGCTAAGTTCACCCTGATAAACACCAAGAGCATATACATCAAAACCATCAAGCCAAGAAATTACAGGAGCTTTTGGAACAGGCATTTTTCCGTTCTGTTCTTCTACATCTGGAATCATATTGATTGCAAAAGCACGGGCACGTTTGTTTCCACCTGCACTTTCAGCAATAATTTCTACAACGTACATACCGGCATCAAAATATGCTGTATCAATATCAAGAGTAAAGTTTCCCTTATCATCAAGTTCAATTGGATAGAAGTTATTTTCAACAGGTGCAGGTTTTACTGCAGCAATAATACCTTTTGCAATATCAGTTTTTACTGAAAGATATCGGTACTGAACATTATCAACGCCTGTTGTGCAAGTAACTTTACCTGTTACAGAAACAGTACCTTCACGTCCATCAATTGCAAATTCATCAGAATAATTATCAATTGTAATAACAGGCTTAGCAGTATCATTTTTGAATTTAAGAGGACGAGATTCTATAATCTTACCCTTATCTGTTTTTACACGAATAATAACTTCTTCCGAACCGCCGATGGCAGTCATATCTGGAATAATCTTAATCTGATTTCCAATAAGGTCAGCTTTAGCAAATGGAGTTTTTGGAACAATCTCAACACTGGCAGCTTTTGCACCAAATAAATAACCTGATGCTGGGAATTCTGCGTTACTGATAATTGAACCATCTTCTGCAATTCTGCTGTCATCAAATACAATAACTGGTTCCTCAACTTTTACAGTAGCTGTATTTGTTACATAGAAGATTGATTTATATTCTGTTTCACGTTCAATAGAGTCGGTTGCTTTGATAGAAAGCTTAAGCACACCCTTTGGAGAGTCATGATTAATTGGAAGAGAGAATGTATAAGTGCCTACACTTTTCAAGTCTACATCATTTTCAATAAGACCATTTTCTCCCCAAGTCAATTCTGAGTGAATGTGTGTAAGTCCAACGCCAGAATTTGCAGTAACATTGATTACAGAACCGCTTTCTGGATGAATTTCCATTCCGTTTACAAATTCCTGAGAAGTTTTTCCACCAGTTACTTTTCCTGAATCAAAACTTGGAGCAAGTCCTTTTGAAACAATATTTGTAATAACAGGATTACCTTCCACGTCATTTACATCAATAGCAGTAATTGTAACCTTATGATTTCCTACCGAAAGTGCTTCGGCAGTACACAAATCTAAATAATAATCACCTTTTGTTTCCTGAATGATTGGTTCTTCTGCATCAAGCTGGATTTTTACAGCTTTTACACCATCATCATCATTTGCAATACCACGAACAAATAATAAATCTGAATCACCAAAAATCTGACCTTCTACAGGTTCAGAAGTTGTAACAACAGGTTTATCATCTTCCTGATTAAGAGGGATTGTACGAGTAACATCTACAACGTTATTAGCACGGTCCACAGCGTGAATTGTAAACTTCTGTGCTTTTTCTTTTGAATCAATTGTATTAAGAGTAACAGCCCAGTAAGGGTTTCCAGGAATCAAATCAAAAGTTCCTGTCTGTGTACCAAATGTCCATGAAAGTTCTGTAACACCAATAGTATCTTTGGCAAAACCGGCAACTGTGAATTCACCATTCATCACCTGATTTTCAGCGGGGTATACAATCTGAACATCAGGTTTTGTGTTATCAATAAAGTATAGGAATGAATACATACCTACAGAAGTTGCCATATCAATAGCTTTGAACCAGAGAACTGCTGGTCCATCATCAAACTGTTTTGTATCTACATTAATAGAGAAAGTACAAATATCTCTTTCTTTGTTAGGATTGATTTTTACAGGAATAAAATCTTTTCCGTTGTTTACAGAATAATAAAGCTCTTTAATACCGTTTCCATCCGAAACAATACCATCAAATTTTACATTTCCAGAAACGAGAATACCCATTTCCTTATCTTTTACTTCTGTAACTGGCTGTTTACGGTCCAACTGCCATGTCAAATAAGTTGGCTTACCAACAACAGGTTCACTGTTAATATCATAACCAGTAACTTTGATTGTATGAGGACCTTCGTTTAATTCATTTGTATCAAGATAATATGACCAGAATTCTGTACCTTCAGCAGTAACCTTCTGTTCATGATCAGTTCCTTCATCAAGAACCAGTTCTACGCGTGAAACACCATCATCATCAACACAAGTACCAACAATATTCAAGTTACCTACAACACGCATGTTAGGATATGGGTTTGTAATACCACAAACAGGCAAATCTGAATTTGGATCTAACCAAAGATTATGTGGACCTTCAATACGTGTATTACCGCCTAAGTCTTTAGCAGTAATCATAATATTGTATTTACCAGGCTTTCTAATATCCAGGTCAAATTCTTCCTGCCAGCTATTCATGTTCTGAACAGTAATATCCTCAACGTCACCTTTACCATGAGCAAAAAGCGACATTCCCATGAACATTGTTATTGCTAACAATACTAAACTTTTTACCTTCATTGACATAAACATACCCCTGCAAATAGTACAGACTTTTTCCTTCTTTAAGTATCGTCAACTTTTTTATATAACTTCAGTTTAAAGTTGTCATAAGAAAATACAAATGATAGAATTCCCTTATGAATTTAAAATTACTTTCCGAAAAAAATACTCCAAAATCAAAATTGATTTATCACGAGAATACAGAAAAACTTCATATAAACTGCCAGACAGAAAATGCCTGGTTTATTCCTTTTTCAAAAAATCAAAATCCTTTTGCAACAAAAGAAAATTCTGATTATGTTCAGCTACTAAATGGTGACTGGGGATTCCGCTATTACGAAAGTGCTATGGACCTGGAAGATGACTTTACTAAAGCTGATTTTTCTAACACAATTCCAGTTCCCTCAAACTGGCAGCTGCATGGATACGATAATCCTCAGTACACAAATGTACCTTACCCAATTACTTATGACCCACCTTACGTTCCTGATTTAAATCCTGCAGGTGTTTATAAAACTGAGTATGAATACACTGATAATGGATTAGATCGACTGCTTACTTTTGAAGGTGTAGACAGCTGTTTGTATCTTTTTGTAAACGGAGAATTTGTCGGTTACAATCAGGTTTCTCATTCCTACACCCAATTTAACATTACACCATATTTACACATAGGAAAAAATGAAATTGTCTGTGTAGTTCTTAAATGGTGTGACGGAACATATCTGGAAGATCAGGATAAAATAAGACTTTCTGGAATTTTCCGTGATGTTTATGTTGTGAGCCGTCCCAAGGACCGTATTGAAGATTACAAGATTCTAACAGATTGGAAAGGGAATTTTTCTTTTGAAATGATTTCTTCAGGAACCCCAGTTTCTGCCGTACTTACTCTGACTGATTCAATTGGAAACAAGATTTTTTCACAAGAAGTAGAATCTGGCCGAAAGTTCTGTACCAAGCTGGAAAATCCTGTTTTATGGAATGCAGAAACCCCAAATCTGTATAAACTGACTATTCAGTCTGGTGAAGAACTTATTGGCGAAAATGTTGGCTTTAGAAGTATATATATAGAAAAAGGTGTAGTAAAACTCAATGGGAAAGCCATAAAACTTCTTGGAGTAAATCGTCACGACAGTTATCCAGATACAGGCTATTACGCCAGTGAAGCCCAGATGCGCCGGGATTTGGAACTGATGAAGCAGCACAATGTTAATTCAATCCGAACTTCTCATTATCCAAATGCTCCATTGTTCTATCGTCTTTGCGACGAATACGGTTTTTATGTAATTGCCGAGGCTGATTTTGAAAGTCATGGATGTGTTAATGTTTATAATGATTTTAAATGGACTAAAGGCTACAACGGAATCTGTCTGATTGCAAAAGACCCAATGTTCAAAAATGCAATTGTTGATCGTGCCCGCAAGCTGGTATTCCAGCATTTTAATCGTCCATGCATTGTATTCTGGTCTCTTGGTAACGAAGGCGGATGGGGTGAAAATCTTAAAGCAGCCGGAGAATTTGTTAAGAGTGTTGATACAAGCCGCCTGCTGCATTACGAAAGTCTTCATCATCTGGATGAAACTCCAAACACAATTCTTGATGTTTATTCTCAGATGTATACCTCGATAGAAGATATGAACAAATATCTGGAAAATAAAGATGAAAAACGTCCGTTTATGCTTTGTGAATACAGTCATGCCATGGGAAACGGCTCTGGTGATTTGGAAGATTATCACAAAACATTCTTGTCTAATCCAAGATTTGTTGGAGGACTTGTATGGGAATGGTGCGATCACGCATTAATCAGCGGAAAAACTGATGATGGAAAAGTGAAGTATGCCTACGGTGGAGACTGGAACGAACGCCACAATGACGGAAATTTCTGCTGTGACGGATTAGTTTATCCAGACAGAACTCCTCACACAGGCTTACTGGAACTAAAACAGGTGTACCGCCCAATCCGCGTTCACGCCGGAGAAAAGTCTGGAGAATTCATCTACGAAAATATGCTGACCTTTGATGACCCATGGAACTATCTGGAATGCCGCCAGGAAGAAATTTGTGAAGGAGATTTCAAATCTATCCGTTTTATTTTCACTGCAAAAAAAGATATGTTGTGGTGCAAAAAGGGACAGGAAATTTGTTTTGATCAAATAGATTGCTGGGGCAACTCCAACAAAGACTCGCAAGTATTCTCGGACTTGCAAAATAAGTCATTTTCGGGCTTGCTCCGGGAATCTACCCCACAATACATAATCTACACCGCCGGCAAAACTACTTACCGTTTTAATAAACGACTAGGCTTCTTTGACTCCATCAAAACTCAAGAACAGGAACTGCTTTGTCAGCCACTTAAGTTCAACTTTTTCCGTGCCCCAACAGATAACGACACAATGAAGGAAGACTGGTACAACGCCCACTTAAATGATTATGATTCAAAGCTCTACTCAATAGAAGAAACAGAAAAAGGTCTTGTTGTGAAACAGTCCTTTGGATGGAATATTCATCAGCCATTTGCAAGAGTAGAAACAATATATTCGTTTACAGAAGCTGGTATGAAAATTTCAACAAAAGTTCAGCTTTCAGAGAAAGTTCCATTCCTGCCACGCTTTGGAGTCCGTCTGTTTGTTCCAAAAAGCTTTAATCAGGTGGAATACTTTGGCTACGGTCCAACAGAAAGTTATATAGATAAGCATCAGGCCTGCTGGCTTGGAAAATTCCAAAGTAAGATAGAGGATATGCACGAAGATTACATCCGTCCGCAGGAAAATTCTTCTCACTGTGGCTGCAAGTATTTAAAGGTAAGTGATGGAAAGCTTTGCATGACATTTGGAGCAGAACACAAAACTCTGCCAGAAACAGACAATTTTGTACCAGGATTTTCTTTCAACGCTTCGGAATACACTCAGGAAGAGCTGGCAAAAAAACGCCATAACTATGAACTGGAAAAATGCAGCAGTAATGTGATTTGTGTGGATAGTCGGATGGCAGGAGTAGGAACCCATTCCTGCGGTCCAGAACTGGCAGAAAAATACAGATTGCCAGTGCCTGAATTTGAAGCAGAATTTTATATAGGCTTCTAAACTCTGCAACAGTTACGCCTCTTGCACCACTTACGTCAATCTTTAAAAACTATTTTCCCAACTGTGTTGCCAATTCCTTTACGTGTTCCAAAGGAATTCCAATCGCAGTTGCAATATCTTCATATTT
>JAEDFX010000076.1 GCA_016297805.1 Treponema sp.
GGGGTAGAAGACTTTGCAGAAGGTGAAGCACCGGTAGAAGAAGAACCATTTGGCGGGGTAGAAGACTTTGCAGAGGATGAACCGGCAGAGGAAGAACCATTTGACGGGGTAGAAGACTTTGCAGAGGATGAACCAGCAGAAGAAGAATCATTTGACGGCGTAGAAGACTTTGCAGAGGGTGAAGCACCGGCAGAGGAAGTGCCAGTTGAAAAAGAAACATCAATTCCTTCCATTCCTGCTGAATTTGCAGATAAGATTGAACTTTTCAAGACTTTGCGTATTCTTTCAAACTTCCTGCCAGAAGGTGATAAAGAATCCTTCCTCTCATGCCGCATACGCATGATGATAGAATACATTATAGCCAAAATGTCAGGAAAACCAGGCTTACTCATAACTGCAAAAGCATTGTTAGAGTCCGGGGCACTTGGAGAAGACTATGACAGTCAGCTTACTGCAGAAGCCGAAGAAGATCTAAGCAATGCAATGATTACACATGTATTAAAATATATGAAGAAGCTTGCCACAAGTCTTGAAGACGATAAACTTTCAAAAGCCCTTTGCCAGAGCGCAGATAATATTCTTGAACGAATAGAATTGGAAGACCAAAAAAGTCAGATATTTTAGTTTCTAAAGACTAACGTTACACTAAAGACTGACATCACTGTATCACATAACATTGTGATACAGTGATGTCAGTCATCGCTGTACCACTTTTTTTATAGGTAGATGATTCGGGAATTTGTGATTACTTCATGTCCGGTTTCGGTTATTAGAACATCATTTTCAAGACGACACCCACCAATTTCTACGTCATATAAGCCTGGTTCGCAGGTAAGAATCATGCCTGGTTTAAATACCATTTCAGCATCAGTTCTAATACTTACTCTTGGAGCTTCGTGAATTTCCAAACCGATTGCGTGTCCCAAAGTATGAGGCATCTTTCGCTTTTCTTTTGCAAATACAGAATCTACTTTTTTGGCTGCATCAATAATTTTGTGTCCAGGCAGATACAAGGCAAGACCTTCTTCATAGGCCTTCTGTACCAACTCAAGTTGTTTTGTCTGTTCTTCAGTTAATGGACCTTTTGCAACCGTAACAGTTGTATCGCTGGTGTACCCTTTGTACACAACACCAAAATCCAAAATAGAAAGTCCCTGAGCTGGCCATTCAGCACCTGTGTAACCAGGAAAAGCATGAATGGCAAAACTTCGTGAAGGGCCTGCTGCAAGAGTATCAAACCCAGTCCGGTCACATCCATTTTCACGAAGCTTACGTTCAATTAAAAGTGCTACATCAATTTCAGTTTTGATTCTGCCGTCTTTAATCTGGGCTTCAATTTCATCAATAATCAAATCACCAATTCTTGCCGCTTCTTTGGTACATTCAATTTCATATTCGTCTTTAACCATGCGGCATTTTACAGTAAAGGCGTGAGCTCCATCTTCTTTGTTGCGGCAATCATAACTGCTTAAGGCATCAACAAATTTAAGATATTCCAGATATGTAAGATAAGGAGGAAGTTCCACCTTGCTGTTTTCCCCATGGGTATAGCCAAGATTCAGCACAGCTTTAGTAGCATCAATTTCATTGTTTTTATATTTTGTGTAAGGAATAAGCTTGTCGTAATGACCGTACTGTTTTGCAAGATTTTCATCCCAAGGAATAAGATAAGTAAATCCATCACTAAAAATGATTAAAACTGCATCATAGAAATGACCACAGTAATATGCCACATTAGGATCTCTATGCTCTTCGTTATCAATAAAAACACAGGCTCCAGTATTGTTGTTTCTAAGGTATTCTGCAAGTCTTGCTCTGCGGGCTTTATAAATCTGATCTAATTCATCTGTTGTATAATCTTTCATGTTATCACCTTTTATTTCTTGAATTTCTTTAAAACTACGCCGACTACTTCATCTTTTGTAATAATCAGTTCTGCTACACCAATCATCCCAAATACAAGAGCACTTACTGCTACAGGAACTCCATATGCAATCAACTTACCGTTATTTTCGAATATTTTAAGCATAAGATTGTTTACAAAGTAGGTAGGAATTACTGCAATTACCGAATAAACCGCAATTTTTACCATATAAATGAGGGAATTTTTTACAATATAACTAATCTGGAAGGTTCCCAGCTTTTTCATAAAAATAAACAGACAAACTGTATTTGCAAAACTAGCAAGACTAAGAGCAAGGGCAATACCGTTCCCCTGCATAGGTCGAGAAAGAATTAGAACCAGAACAATGTTTACTCCAAAGTTTACAACCCCAGCGGCAGCAGGAAGTTTGGAATTTCCCTGGGCATAGAATGCTGGAGAAATAATTCGGTTCAGGGCAATAAACAAAAGACCTGCAATATGATATCTGAATGCACCAAGAGTAAGGGCAACAGATGCATCGTCAAACTGATTTTTTTTGTATAAAAGAGAAATCAATTCTTTACCAGTAACAAGTGAATAAGCTGTAACTGGAATGGAAATCATTGTCATGATTTTTATAGCTTGTGTAAGAGTTTTATTGTATTCATCCCACTGATTTTTATTTGCATAGCCTGTAAGATCTGGAAGAATTACGGTTCCAATTGATACGGCAAAGATTCCAAGAATTAATTCCTGAAGGCGCAGACTGTACTGCAGGCTGGAAGCAATTCCTTCTCCAATTCGGTTGGCATAAGAGGTTGATACAACATCATTCAGCTGATAAGCAGCAATTCCTACAATTGTTGGTGCTATTAAAGACATAACCTTGCGTGTACCAGGGTTGGTAAATGTCTTCTTAAGAGATGTAAAACAGATTTTCCATCCAGTTTTGCGAACAAATGGCCACTGGAATAAAGCCTGTACAGCTCCACCAATAATTACACCAATAGACATGGCACGGGCAGGGTTTGCAGTAAATGGGGAAAATATGTAAGTTGCGGCAATTACAATTCCATTGAAAAATACAGGGGTAAAACCAGAAGGTGCGAATATTTTATGACCGTTTAAAATTCCCTGAAAAAGAGCTGCAATGGAAATCAATGTAAGATAAGGGAACATCATTCTTGTAAGAATTGTTACTTCATCCTTTTTCAATAACCAGGCTTCCAGCTGCATTGCATAATCAGCGGCTTCTGGATTTCCGGGCTTTTTACAGAACAGAAGTGTAATAAGAGGACTTAAAATAATTCCCAAAATAACAACACAAACTGTAAGAAAGCTTACCAGAGTGAAAGTTGCTTTTAAGAATTCCTGAGTTTCATTACGGTTTTCTTCATCTTCACCTTTAGAAAGATAAGTTTTGAAGGTTGGAATGAATGCGGCAGAAACTGCATTTTCAGCAAAAAGACGTCTGAAAAGGTTTGGAAGCATGAAAGCAGTGGAAAAAGCATCTGCATACATGCTTGTTCCAAGAAAAGTAGCCTTTGTCATTTCTCGGATTAATCCCATAATGCGGGATGCAAAGGTCATTAAAGAAAGTACAAGTCCTGATTTAACCAGTGATTTCTTTGGTTTATTTTCATTTTCTACAATTTTATCAGCCATATCTTGATGATAAAAAAATTGCGAATTTTGTTCAATTCATATATAATTTTTAAATCAATAATCCCAGATTCATATTCAAATAGCTATTTTTTGGAGGCCAAAATTGGCTGGCAATTTTAAAATCTTTTCTAGAGTTGGGAAAACGCGCATTATTCCAATCGGATTAAAGATTCTTCTTATCTTTATTGTTCTTATTTTATTATCAAATTTTGCTACAAACTATATTTCTTTGCAGCTTTCACAACGACAGATTATTAATCTTAACAATACAATTATGGTTGAGCAGTTGAAGGAGCTTTACAGTAACTCATCTAACCAGTATCAGATTTATACTTATTCAGGCAATAAAGATGATTCAAACGAATCTATGCGAAAGGTTGCAGCAACAGGCTTTTCTAATCCAAACAGTGTTGCCTTTGGCTTAAAGGAAGATGGATCATTTGAATTTTTAAACTGCAACAATGAACTGGCAATGTGGACACGCTTTGTAGATAAAGATTCACTGGATAGATTGATTGAGTTAAGACAGGATGGAATCTCAGAAGGTTCTGTTTCGTTCCGCAACCATGACGGTGAATATTTTGGTGTTTATAAATATCAGAGCGACTGGGAATACTTCATTATTCGTGCAGAAAAACGTTCTGACCTTGAAACTAACAACCGCAGAGTTTATCTGTATACATCCCTTTTGATTATGGGACTTACACTTTTGTTTATTGTTTTAGGATATGTAATTCTTAATAAAGAGTTTGCACCGCTGCGTTCATTTACAGCTGATTTAATCAGTATGCAGAAAAAGAAACAGCTGGATTTAATTGATTTGTCTAAGGCTGAAAATAATGATGTAACTTATATGGCTGCGTCTTTCAACTCTCTTTCAACACAGGTAAACAGCCTTCTTGATACTTTCCAGAAGTTCGTTTCAAAAGATATTGTTGCAAAAGCATATTCAGGAAAAAATGTTGGTTTGGAAGGAAGTCAGCAGGAACTTACAATGTTGTTCTCAGATGTAAAAAGCTTCACATATCGAACAGAAACTCTTGGAAACGATATTATTGAAGTTTTGAACGTTCATTACAATCGTGTAATTCATAACGTTCACGAAAACAGAGGTATTGTTGGTTCTATTATTGGAGATGCTATTCTTGCAATTTATGGAACTATGGAAGACCGAATGTCAAAATCATACAATGCAATTCGTTCTGCATGGGATATTACAAGGGCAACAGCAGGTCTTCGAGAAGCAATGCTTAAGCGTCGCGAAGAAATTGAAAAAACTCGTCAGCTGACTGAATCTGAAGAAAAGGTTTTCCAGGCTGTAATGGTAGATGTTGGTGTTGGTATTGATGGTGGTAAAGTATTCTATGGAACTATTGGGCGTAATGATGCAAATGATCCTCGTCAGGCTCACATGGCAAATACAGTTATTGGAGATACAGTAAACTCAGCTTCCCGACTGGAAGGTTTAACTCGTATTTATCATCTTCCAGTTATTGTTTCCGGCTATGTTAAAGATGAAGTTCTTAAGGAAAGTGCCCGCTACAAGTTCTTTGAAATTGATACAGTTCAGGTAAAGGGTAAAACAGAAGGTAAAAAAATTTACTTCCCATTTGATACAAACGAAATGGAAGATTCTTTGCTGGTTAAATATGCAACATTTGAAGATGGACTTAAAGCGTATTACGATGGTGATTGGAAAACTGCCCGCAAGATTTTTAAGGAAGTTGACCTTGAAGTAACAGAAGTTTTCCTTGAGCGAATGGGATTAAAGAGTGCACCAGAGGATTGGAGTGGAATATGGACAATGACAACGAAGTAATGATAGTTGAAAATAAAGAAGCAAAAATCCATCAGGAAGTAATGCTCTTTCTTGGTGATGAATTAACTACAATTCACAAGACTACTGGTGGACAAGTTTACGAAATTGAAAAGGAATTCGAAAAAACAAAAAAACATAAGTCACCTTTTGTAGTAATCATTCTGGGAGCCTGTTTGATTTTTGTTATTGGAATTGCTTTTACAATGCATAAAGTAATTTCTATGCAGAATCAGGAAATTTCTGTAAGTCTGGAAGAATTTAATGATTTGAATCTTAGAGCTTTGCTGGATACAGTAGCTTCTGCCCAGACTAATTATGATAATGCTGTAAAGAACAGAGCTCAGATTCAGGCAGAATTGGAAAGCAGATTGCGTACAGCAAAAGAGACCCTGGAAAACGATATTTACGTTATTGATTCCATGAATCTTAAAAGAAAAACTGTTTATAATGACCGTGTTGCACTGGCAAAAAAGAAATATGAAGATTCTGTTAAATCTATTCAGAATGAATTTGCAGATGCTATTATCAAAGCAGAAAATGAAGTTCAGGCCTATAAGGCTCAGCTTGCAGAATTCGATTCAGCAAAAGTTGAGTCGGCAAAAAATCAGGAAAAGGCTTTGGATAGTGAACGTCAGCTCAGGGAATTGGAAACTAAGAAGCTTACTGATAGATATGAAAGCAGAATTGCAGAACTGGAAGAAAAACTAAGACTCCAGCAAATGAGAAACTCGGAAGAAATGCGAAATGCGGTTGCTCAGGTTTCTAAGCAATATCAGCATGAAATTGATTTGCTGGACCCAACAATTAAAGATGATACTGCAAGAGATATTATTCAGGAAGCAGCAAACATTGAAGTACCTGATTTTAATGGTGCCGCTACTCTTTTACAAAATTCTATTGCTTCAGAAAAAGTAGGAGCATTTGTAAATAAATATCAGGAAATTTATGACGACTTCCGTTATCTTGATGACGTAGTCGCTTCTATTCCACAGAAAAATTCTATTCCAAAATACGTTTCTTCTGCCCGAATTCTTGTAAATGATATGAGTAAGGCTTTTGTTGATACAACAATTTCTTTTTATACAGAAACTGTAAAATTGAATGGAACTATCGATGGTTTGAATAATCAAATTAAAGCTTTAAATACAGCCCATGAAAATGAAATCAACAATCAGCGGGAGATTTACGAATCAACAATGTCAAACGTTCTTGCACTGGCAAAAACAAATGCAATCATTTTTGAAGGTTCTACTTATGATGACATTAAAATTTTCATTGCAAAAGATGCTCGCTATCTTCTTGATGAAGTAAGTGATGAAGAAGGTCGTGCTGCAGAAATAAGGATTGGTAAAGTTGCCTATAAAGGTCGTATTTTTAAGGCTGAAAATGAGACCTTCCGCTTTGAATTTGATGTAGATAAGGATGGAAATCTTCCTGAAGTAGATTTCAGCTTACTGGAGAAAGGTTCACCAGTAAAAATATTTAGTAAGTAATCAAAACACAGAAATCTGCCGATAATATGACTATGGAAAATAGTGCTTTTTCGGCAGAACTTCAAGCTGCTCTTAATAAAAAACAGGAATGGTTTAATACAGTTTCTCTTCAGAATTTGCTTGTACAGTACAGACTGTTATACACCTGTGTCCACAATCTTTTTGATACTCTTTCAAAGAAAAATATAATTATTCCTGATCCATATCGAATGGATAAAAAGATTTCAGAAATCACTCTTCCTGAAACAAGTCCATTTTCTGATAATGAAATTGCTAAGGTTTTTGGAGCCCGCTTTTCTGAGTACGAAACAATGTTGGATTATATTTGTACTTACTATCGTTTTACAGTGGATAATCTTTCAATTCCTGTAGTAAAAAAACTTATTGATTTTAATAAGGTCTTTGATTGGGATAATGTATCTACAAATAACACTAAGATGAATACCAGAGCACTGGCAATCTCTATTTCCAATGCAAAAATGGGTGCTCCTGGAGTAATCCAGAGTTTGATAAACGACAGTGTAACAAAATGTTCCCAGAGCATTAAAGAAATCAATAAGATTTTAAATGAACTGGGACTTTTCCAGAGGGAAATGTATAAGGGCGAACTGCGAAAGGATTTGTTTGAACATCCAGATTTTAATATGGGAAAAGCTATGTCTGGCCCAGATGCAGAAATGGCAGAAATCAAACGTTTGTACGGAAAGGTTATAGGTAAAAAGAAGACTTTTTATAGTGATCTTGTTGCCGAGATTATCGAAGAAGATCAGTCTCCAGAAAAGGATAAAAAACAGGATGCAGTTCTGGCAAAGCTTCAGATAAAAGAAGATGTAAAACAGAAGAAAGTCCAGAAAGCAGGACCAAGCAGCAAAGAACTTATTATGGCTACAGTGCTTTCAATTGGTGCAATCGGACCAACATTAACTCAGCTGCGTGGAAAGCTTGAAGAAAATTTTGAAGTTATTTTTGCCAAGAAAAAGTCTTTTATGACAAAACTTATAGATGCCTTGAAACAGGTTTTTCATATAAAGGAAAAAGAAAGAATATGTATGGTGCCTGTAAAAGATCCAAAAACAGGTTTTGAGAAAACTGTAAAATTGAATGTTGAAGAATTCTTATTGGATTTGAATAAAAAGGAACGGGCATATAATGGAATTGGTGTGAAAGGACCTGAATATGCAAAAATTGAAGCTTCAAATGAAGAGGCTATTCTGGCCTTTGTTAATAAACAGATTTCAGAAATTCAGTCTGTATTTACAATGATAAATGCCCTTGATGGTTATTTTAAGAATGAAATCGACAGCATTACAAAAGTAAAGATTAAAGGCATGCAAATTGAACTTACAGCCTTAAGAAATTCAATCGTCAATACAAATAAAAAGCGTGGAGATTATGCTAACTTTAAGCAGGAAACGGAACAGATGCGAAAACTGGGCATTAAAGAAGATGAATAAAATTAAAAAATGTTTTTGGTTAATTGCAGGCGTACTGTTTGCAATCAGTGCAGGTTGGACTCAGGAGCTTCATGAAGGTCTGGAGCCTGAGCTGGAAATGCAACTGAAAGAATCAGAAGAGGCAGAAGAAAAAGCTTCACAGCCAGATGAGCTTCAGAAAAACTTTGTCATTATTGAACCTTTCAGAGTTCATGAATTAAATCCTCAGATTACACAGTATTCTTCAGATTCTCAAATTCTCTGTGGATTGTATGAAGGCTTGTTCTCATATCATCCAGTAACTCTTGAACCACAATATGCTATTGCAACTGGATACAAAATTTCCCGTGATAAAAAAAGATGGACAATTACTTTGCGGCCTGAAGCTTGTTTTAGCAACGGTGAATCTATTACTGCAGCCAGCGTAAGAGATTCCTGGCTGCAGCTTCTATCAACTCCAAATGCACCTTATGCATCACTTTTAGATATTATTCGTGGAGCAGAAGCTTATCGGACAGGTTCAGGTACAATGGAAGATGTGGGAATTTATGCTGTGGATGAACATACACTTTCAATTTATCTAAATAAGCCGGCAAATTATTTACCAAAGGTTTTGTGTCATTCCGCCTTTGCTGTAATTCACCGGAATCCTACAGTATACAGCGGGCCATTTACTTTGGAAGATTATGATGAAGTAATATATATATTGAAGAAAAACCCTAAATATTGGGATGCAGAAAATGTGAAGCTTCAGCAGATTACCTTTATTCAGAGTGAAGATAAAGAAGCTAATACTTATGTTTATAATATTGGACAGGCAGATTGGATTACTTCTTCCGTAGAAACTGAAAAAATTCTTGATAGTGGAGCTCTTCAGTTTAATACAGAATTTGCAACTTCTTATTATTTCTTTAAAAACTCTGCAGCTAAGCCTTCCAGAAATCCTTCGGTTTGGGATTATCCAGAATTCCGTTCTGCGGTGCTGGAGGCTTTTCCTTGGGAAGAGGTGCGTGGAGCTGCAATGGTGCCTGCTACAACCTTTGTTTATCCTTTGCAGGGATATCCTCAGATTGAAGGATTTTCTTATACAGATCAAATAGAAGCAAGTTTGAAAATGAAGGATGCTCGGGAGAAGTATGGAATTCCTGCAGAACAGATTTTACCTTTGACTTTTGCAGTTTCGGAATACACATTAGCTGATGATAAGCTGGATGCCATAAAAACTGCACTGGAACCTTTGGGAATAGACTTTATTGTTCAGAAGTGTCCGTCTAATTATTATCTTGCCAGCGTTACTGGTTCTGAAGCAGACTTGTTTGCCTACACATGGATTGGAGATTTTGCCGATCCTCTTGCATTTCTTGAACTTTTTCATGGTGATTCAACTTTGAATGATTCTGGCTGGAAGAGTGCGGAATATGACCGTTTGCTGGATGAAGCAGCAATGGTTTCTGATAAGGAACGACCGGAATTATTGGGCAAGGCAGAAGAAATTTTGCTGGAAAGCGGAATGGTTTTGCCGATTTATCATCCAGTATGTTTTAATTTGATTGACCTGAAGGAAGTCGGCGGCTGGTCAACTAATGCATTTGATATTCATCCATTAAAATATTTGTTCAAAAAACAGCAGCCAGTGAATGCACTAATAGTAAAAAAATAACTTTTGTACACACTGGAACACTGATGTCAGTCTTTAATGTATCACTGGAGCAGTGATACATTAAAGACTGACATCAGTGTTCCATTTTTCTTCGATTTTGCTTACTTTTTCACCAGCTAATTGAAAAACTGAAAAAATAATCATATAATTACAGCCTACGCCCGCATTTCGCTGAGAATACAGACGCAACTGCGGGTAATTTATTTTAAAGGATTAAGCAAATGGTTATTTTAACTTTGAACTGTGGTTCATCATCTGCAAAGTATCAGGTTTACGATTGGGATAACAAAGAAGTAATGGCAAACGGTGTTGTAGAACGCATCGGTATTGAAGGTTCTTGCATTACTCACAAAGCTAAAGGACAGAAAACAGAAATTGAATCTCCATGTCCTACACACAAAGAAGCAATTGAATTAATCATTAAAGAAATTACTGATCCAGAAGTTGGTGTTATTAAATCTATGGATGAAATTGGAGCTGTAGGTCACCGTGTACTTCATGGTGGTGAAAAGTTCACAAAATCAGTTCTTATTACTCCAGAAGTTTTGGACGGATTCCGTGAAGTAATCGACCTTGGTCCACTCCACATGCCAGCTAACATTATGGGTATTGAAGCTGCTCAGAAGGTTATGCCAAATGTTCCACATGCTGCAGTTATGGATACTGCATGGCACCAGACAATGCCAGAAGAAACATTCATGTATGCAATTCCACGTGAATGGTATGAAAAATACGGTGCTCGCCGTTATGGTTTCCACGGAACATCTTTCCTTTATACAGCAAAACGTGCTGCAGTTCTTCTTGGAAAAGATCCAAAAGATTGTAACATCATTATCTGTCACGTTGGTAACGGTTCTTCTATGTGTGCTGTAAAAGGTGGCGTTTGTTACGATACAACAATGGGTATTACACCACTTGAAGGTCTTGTAATGGGAACTCGTTCTGGTGATTTGGACCCAGCTCTTCCATTCTATATTATGCGCAAAACTGGCATGACAGCTGATGAAATGGATACAGCATTGAACAAGAAATCAGGATGTCTTGGTATTACAACAAAATACTCTGACCGCCGCGATATCGAAATTGATGCAGGAAAAGGCGACAAACTTTGCCAGCTTTCTATTGAAATGGAAGCTCTCCGTATCAAAAAATACATCGGTGCTTTCGCTGCAGAACTTGGCCGTGTAGATGCTATCGTTTGGACTGCAGGTGTTGGTGAACGTGGTCCAATCACTCGTCTTAAGGCATGTTCAGGTCTTGAAAACTTTGGTATCAAGATTGATGCACAGCGCAACGAATGGTCATTCACAGGTAATGCCGAAACTTACATCCACGCTGATGATTCAAAAACAAAGATTTTCGTAATCCCAACTGATGAAGAATTGGTTATGACAGAAGATGCTTACGCTTTGATGAAAGGTACATACGATGTTCATACAAACTTCAAATATTCTTTCCAGGATAAGAACTACGTAAACAAAGCTCGTGAAGAAGGTTTGAAAGGCGACTTGGTTAAGAGACCAAATATCGCAAAAATCCTTGCTCGCGATTTGATTAAATAATTTCCCGCCTTTAGATATATTTCTCGAAAGGTCCTTCGACAGGTTCAGAAACCATTCAGATAAAACGGTTGCTGAGCTTGTCGAAGCATTTTTTTTCAAAAATACCGTTGTTAATGTATATATAATTTCTTCCAGAATAAGCCAGATGTTAGACTGATAGAATCAAAATTTGCCGTGCAGAAATCGCTGGAAAAGACAGAAATACTTCATAAAAGCCTCATGCAAGAGTATTTTGGGTAAATTATATGCGAAAACTTAAAGTTTTATGCTATAATAAAGCCGAGGTAAGAATATGCCTGAACTTAAAAGATTTGATGGAATTGT
>JAEDFX010000207.1 GCA_016297805.1 Treponema sp.
AAATAAAATTACAGCAGTTGATGCTGCAGCAAGTGAATTTGACACGCCTCCAGAAGTATTTGCACCAGTTTTTAGAGAATTAAGAGAATTAAATGTTGTAAGACACTTTACTTATCATGCTGGAGAAGATTTTTATCATATTCTTGACGGATTGCGTGCGATATATGAAGCAATAATTTTTCTTGACCTGCAGCATGGGGACAGAATAGGTCATGCAAGTGCTACTGGTACAGATGTTGATACTTGGGATGATATCCTTATGAAAAAGGTTACAATGCCACAAGGAATCTATCTTGATGATTTGATTTTTGTGCATTGTTTTATTCTTGAGCAAAAAATTGAAAGCCTATATGCAAAACTTCCAATGATAGAAATAAAAATTCAGGAAATTTCTAGAAAAATTTATAATAAAACTTATGGACTAGAAGATTTATCTTCTGCCTGGAAAAAACGTTATTTAGACCCAAGGTGTATAAAAGAAAACAAAACAGATATAACTTTATTAGGCGAACATGGCGACAAATACGAGGCTATAAATAAGTCTGACTTTGAACTTATTTCGCTGTATAACAAGAAAGAAACATATAGAAAATATCGAAAACCTATTGAAGTTAAATGTTTTGAGTGCTTCGATTCTCAGGAACTCACATTGCTACAAAAAGAAATGCTTGCGTTCATGCATAAAAAAGAAATTGTAATTGAAGCATTGCCGACAAGCAATTTAAGAATCGGCTATCACAGAAATTTAAAAAGTTATCAGCTGCTCAATTGGTATCAATGGAAACTTGATGGAAGTTCTATACCACCAATAGTTTTGGGAACAGATGACCCCGGAATATTCCAGACAAATATCTACAATGAATATGCAATGATTTATTGCTATCTTGTTTACAAAAAAGGATTAACTCGTAGCGACGTAATAAAATTTATGCAAGAGATTCATGACAATAGTAGAATTTATGCTTTTAGATGAAAGAAGAGAACTTTAGTTGCAGAATGTTTACGTCGGAGGCATGCTCCATAAATAAGTGCAATGTCGATTTCTCTTTCCGACTACCTCAGGGATGCTGCGGGCGTGTATGGAGTTTTTTGAAAAAAGAACTGCCAGAAATGGAGAGTTATTGGATATAATACCTGCAATTAAAGATTGGATATCGTTGCTTTGGATTCTCAAGCACTGAATCACGGTAAAGACAACGTAACTTTGAAAGAAGAATTTCTTTCGGCTAAGCAGATTGAAGGTTGTTCTCTATGTCATTTTATGTTATTATGACATAGAGAATATTTCTTTGGGGTAGAGATTATTACGGAGGATACAATGCATAATTTTGAGTATAAAGAAAATGCTCGTAAATTATTGACACCGGAAATCGTAAATCTTCTTAGTTCAATTTATGAGCATAAAGGCCGACAGCAATTATTTGTAGAAGCAAAGAATGATGAGTTGAAAACTCTTCTGGAAATTTCAAAGGTTCAGAGCACAAAATCATCAAATAGAATTGAAGGCATTTTTACGACAGATAAACGGCTCGAAGAGTTGATGCAGAAAAAATCTGAACCACGAAATAGAAATGAACAGGAAATTTCTGGTTACAGAGATGTACTTTCCACAATTCATGAGAGTTATGATTATATTTCACCTACATCAAATATCATTCAACAGCTTCATAGAGATTTATATTCATACAATCAAAATGGTTTTGGTGGAAAATATAAATCCAGCGATAACATTATTGCCGAAACGGATGGAAATGGAATTCAGAAAGTAAGATTTGCACCAGTATCAGCCTTTGAAACGGAAGAAGCCATGAGAATCATGACAGAACGTTTTCTGGAGGAATGGAATAACAATAAAACAGATAAATTACTGTTAATCCCTATGTTCATTTTGGATTTTCTATGTATTCACCCATTTGAAGATGGAAACGGACGAATGAGCAGACTTCTTACTCTTCTTTTACTTTATCGCTCTGGATTTATTGTTGGAAAATACATAAGTATTGAGATGCTGATTGAAGAATCAAAAGAAACTTATTATGAAGCCCTACAGGATTGTTCTGCAGAATGGCATGAGAGCAATAATCTATACGAGCCTTTCGTTAAGTATTATCTAGGAATTCTGATTAAGGCATCAAATGAATTTGAAAGTCGTGTTGAATACTTATCTGACAGCAAGATTTCAAAGCCTGAAAGAGTAAAGCGCTTGATCCAGACTACTGTTGGTAAAATAAGCAAAAAAGAAATTCTGGAGAAATGTCCTGATATCAGTAAAAAGACGGTAGAAAGAGCTCTGTCCGATTTAGTTAAAGAAGGACTTATTGAAAAGGTTGGTGCTAGTTCGGCAACGGCTTATGTCTGGATTCAGAAGTAAAAGGCATTGTTTAAGGCTTCAACTCAAGAGAAGTAAGACAACGACAATAAAGATATTAAAACAAATATTCTCTTGGACATTTGCTGTCCCGGGAGATTCAATTTGTCTCGCTGACTTAATCAAAAAAATATGCTATTATTCTTATTGAATTGAAAAGGCGAAGAGTTGGATAATGAGCAATTTTTACTGCATTTGGGTTAGAACCGGTTTTGAAAAACAATTTATAGAAAA
>JAEDFX010000208.1 GCA_016297805.1 Treponema sp.
CTCTATTATTAAAATGTAGATGTGGAATTTTTCCTTCTGTTCTTCCTGCTAATCGGAAAACAAGATCATTAAAGCGAAAAATTTCTCCACCTTCTTCCTCTTCCGTTAGGATTCTATCAAGTATTTCTTTCATAAGTTATTTCACCATTTTTATCAACAAAAAAAATTTTAGTTATTTTCTTTCCAAATTTATTATTAAAGTCTTGAATATATTTCAATAAAAAATCAATAATTTTACTATTTGGAAAAATATGATAATCACATATTACACAATTGCTCACTTCTTTATCATTAAGATTTACGCAACCATCAAATATAATATCAATACTTAAATTATTAATATATTTTTTATGATTCATAAACATAAAAAACACAGACGAAGGAATTTTTCCCGTATAATCTTGAGTACTTTCTTCAAATGAAGGATGTTCATCTATTTTACAAATCATAAGTTATTATACCATTGTTTGATAATTTTGTCAAGAAAAATTAATTGTAATATTTCACAGTTTCGAAACCTTACGAGAAAGGGGCATATAGCCAGCCCACAAATTGGGCTTCAATTCCACTGTAAGATTTCTAACTGCTACATTCCCTGCAGGAGTTGCACCATACATCTTTTGCCTGAGAAGCAACCGTCCTTACTGTTAGACGAAGGGAACATAAAATAGGACGACAGTCTGGTCTAAAAACTCGCCTCGTCCAAAAGCGTACATATTTGGAATATGTAATTCCCTGCTTTTTTCGCTTTCAAAAAGCATAAAACGCATATACTTTATGGTTGTATAACACCGCCCTATTTTTAGACCAATAGAAAGGACTAACTACTACCGAAACCATTTTTAAATATATTACTGATTGTTCAATATTTTCAACATTTCTTCATTCTGCTTTATAATACGTTCCTCATTTTCAAGAATCTTATCTAATTTGTTATTAATAACAATGAAGTTATGAGTTTCTCTACCTCTATAAATAGTATTGTTATAATCTGAGTTTTTCTCATATTCCGATAATTTTACCGAACAACTTGTAATCAATGTAAGTCCTGCTGCTAATGAAGCAACCATAAAAATCTTTTTCATACTAATTTTTTACTCCAATAATATTGTTACCAAAACCGTCTTGAAATGTATTAACTAAAATAAGGGGCAAGAAATAGTTAATAGTGATTTCAAGACGACCGCAAAAATGCGGCAGCGACCTACAGATAACCAACAACAGTCGCTCCCTTTTTGGTAAACCTGTTTAACAGGTGATGGTTTTAGGTGTGAATGTTTTCATTCACTAAGCGGCATCGCTTACCGCAATAACAGTTCCGTCTTTTTTCTGAATAGAAACAAGTTTATGGAACTGGATATATCTTTTACCTGCTTCTCCGTTAGCAGTAGGATATTCAGAAGTGAATTCAACAGTGATTGTGCTTGCTCCAACTTTCTGTACTGGCAATGTAAATTCTTTTTCAAACTTTTTAGCACCCATAATGAATGTTACCAAGTCGCCAACTTCAAGTTGGTCAGCAAGTTTTTTACCACGAGCAACTGCAGCTTCTTTTTCAGCAGCTTTGATTGCGTCATTGTCAGCCTTAATCTGAGCTTTCAAATTCTGTTTTTCAGCGTTTAATTGTTCAAGTACAGCCTTGAGCATATTTACGTTTACTTTGTCATTGTCATCAAGAATAGAACCCATAACTTTATCAAGAATAGAGTTAACTGTTGCTTTTGAGTTTGGTGAAAGTGAATCGTAAATTTTATTCATAATTTTTTCCTACCTAGATAAATCTAGGATTTTCAATTAAATATTTTTTAAAAGAGCAACGCTCTTGTTTATACATATATTATACACCAAAATTTTTAATTTAGCTTGGTGCAAAATTTTTTATTTTCAAAGTAAACTCTTTGTTGAAACGTTGGTAGACGTTACGGGCTGACCGACAACATATACTTTAGAGCTATGCTCACGGTAAGAGTCGGAATGATTCGGATTAGTCTATGATTCCAACATCTCTAAAAGAGTTATCATTCCCTGCAGGAGTTGCACCATACATCTTTTGCCTGAGAAGCAATAGTCCTTACTGTTAGACGAAGGGAACATAAAAGCGCAAGCACTGTACACTTACTTACTTGTGGAAACAACCATTGTATAGTCGGTTATACCACCATAACCCGCTGCAACTCCATGACTGTTGCCGCCACTGTTTTCACTATACCAAACAGCAAAAGCTCACCAATTCTTGTGGAATCTAAAACCCTCTATAACACGGGAGGCTTTTATGTTATAGAGGAACAAGTGCTTTATTACTTGCTCTGGAAACCTACAGATAACCCACAACAGTTTCCGCCTTCTAGATTTATGAGGGTTTTGGCTTTATTTTTACTTTTTTAAATTTTTTATTTTTCCTTATACATATATTATACAACAAACTTTTTAATTTAGCTTGGTGCAAAATTTTTTATTTTCGCAGCAATCTGGCTTTTAACCACTTCTTTAAAATATCTTCTTGGTTTTCTCTAAACCAATCAATCATTTCATCACTTGTTTTAAAATTTAATGGAATAAGATTATCTTCAAAAACATAATCCATTAAA
>JAEDFX010000077.1 GCA_016297805.1 Treponema sp.
AACGCAAACTTTAGGTAAGATAAAGCCGCGCTATTTTAGCGGTTTTATCTTACACTCCTTTTATAGATTCCCGTATGGAGCACGGGAATGATTTGGCATTATCGTGTTCAGCACGACAATCTATCTTTTATCAATATCCATCAGCATATCTGCAGTCAGATTTTCTCCGTTGTAATGAATAACTACAAGGTTTCCTGTTTTTTCTGCTGTAAGATCTTTTACTGACATCAATTTATAAACATAAGAATTATCGTTTTTCTGATCCTGTACGACTGTTGGCTGAACTTTATAAGATACTGTAGAACCTTTTGACGAAACTGTTTTAAACAACATATAAAAAGTTTCTGTCATTGCCTTTTGATTTGCATAATATTTTCTGTCCGCAGTTAACAGGAAGGTTCCATCTGCTTCCGGTTCACTAAAGAAAACTTTTGTAAGTGAATCTGTCACATCGTATCCATTAATTTTAAAACGGAGAATTGATGGTTCTCTCTGCTTGAAAGTTTCCGAATCTGCTTTTGTATTTTCCAGAACAGTTCTCTCTGCAGGTGTCGCTTTTTTCTGTTCAATTTTAAGCTCATTCAAACTGTTTAGTACCTGCTGAAGCAACAAATTTGTTGTTGATGAAGTTGTATAACTTGATAGGGAAGATACAGAATCAAGTGATGACACATTTGTAAAAAGCCCAGAATCGTACAAAGAGGAAATATCTGTAGCTGTTAAAGTCGAACTATTACCAAGCAAAGAAGTCAGTACATCATTGGTAGATGTTCCGTCTGAAAGAACAGTTTCTGATTTTGACTTATCTTCCTTTTGTGATATTTTTTTATTTACCATCTTTGAAGGAAAACTTGGTCTATAAAAACTTCCACTAACAGAAGTAGTTGGCATTTCCGGCATATCTGGCATAGCAGGCATTTCTATTGTCTGAGAAAATCCATAAACAGCAACTGATAAACTGCAAATGCCAGCTGCAAGCAGCTTTTTAAAACTAAAGGCTTGCAAGACTTTCCTCCACATATTCCAGACGCTGAGTAAGCTGTGCAATTGTCTTTTCCAGACGACTTTTTTCTTTTTCCAATTTAGCTTTTGGATCCACATTTCTTGCTTCTGCAGATTTCTGCTTCATCATCTCACGAACAGATGCAGGAGATTTTCCACCCTCCATAAGCTGCTGTTCAACTTCTGCACGATCATCCTTTTTCTTAATACTGGCAACTACTTTCATATTATCAAAGCCAATTGCAGGGTTCACCTCCACCGCACCAACACGACGAATATCTTTTGCTGCATTTCGTGGGAGACACAAAACTCGGTCAATGTAATCTTCATAACGAATATCAGCTTCTGCACAAAGTTCCATAGCACGAGCCAGTTTTTTACCGAACTCCTTCATAAGCTCACCGTTTTTAGCCAGATAATTTGTTTTTATATCTTCTGTAAGCTCTTTTAATTCTGCATTATTTTCCCAGCCAATTGAATAATAGCCTTTCTGTTCTGCAATATTCAAAAGAGTTCCAAACCTTGCCCAGAATTCCTGAGTGTGAACCTTACAAGCCTTACCATAACCAGGATTATTTTCCTGTTTTTCAATTGTACAAACATGATGTGTATATTCGTGAATTGCTGTATAAATCAGCATATTTTCAGATTTAAGATTTAAGTTATGAATAAAAATTTCATGAGTATCTGGCTGATAAAATCCGTTTACCCGTTTACTTTCTTTCCCTGTCTGAATTACTGTAAAATCAATCTGGCATGGTTCCAGGTCAAGCAAAATCTCTTTAATTCTATCGTTTGTCATATATACTCCTATTCTTAATTCATGTATCCCAGTGTATTTAATATGATTGAACCGGCTACAGTTGCTGCAGTTTCAGTACGCATAATTCTGTTTCCCATTCCACAACGAATATAACCGTATTCTTCCATCAATTTTCTTTCTTTGTCTGTCCAGCCTCGTTCACTGCCAATTGCCGCAAAAACAGACTTTCCTTCTGAACAAGGATTAACACACTGCATGCAAGGTAAATCTGTCATTGCCATAGACAGGGAACATTTAGGATTCACATTGTCCAATGAAAGACGCAAAATATGATGTGAATGTTCTTTACTGGCATTTTCTTCCAGATAGTCCAGGCATTCTTTAAGAGTTTTGTGTAAAAAGAGTTCTGGTACATGAGTACTGCCAGCCTGAACAGTTCCATCTAAAAGCATTTTGTATGCAGAACCTCGTTCTACAAGATTTGACTGCATATAAGATTTTTCACCAAGTTCTGTGCCTGTAAGATGGACTTCGCTGACTCCAAGCGCTGCAATATCTCTTAAAAGTCGTTTAAGCTGAATTGGACGAGGAAAACCTATAATCATTTTTAAATTAGTCAAAGGTTTACCATCACCAGTTGGTTCAAAAGTAAAACTGATTTTATCTGAAATTTCTGTGATTGTGGCAATTCCACTGGCACCACCAATAATTCCTGCAGTAAAGGTATCGCCAACTTTTTTGTGTAGAATTTTTATAATATGTTCGCCACGCTCATCCTTTTTATCAAGAGGCGATTTTATTTCTTCAGGAGAAAAAAGACAAATATTCATTTATGACCACCAGAAGGGAATTTAGTTGAACATATTAATCTTTTTCAGAATTTTTACAAGTTCTTCTTTTTCAATCAAATCGATTGGACGACCTTCAGTATATTTATGTGCACTATCCGAAAAAGACCCCAAAGTTACACAAATACCGGCGTCACACTTTGTATCACGTATTTTTCCATGGAATTCGCGAATGTAAATATCACCAATAGCATTCTGATTTCTATAGAAACGGAAAATCTGTTTTGCTTCCCATTTTGAATTTTCAATATTACAAACAATTTCAACACTTTCGGAAGAAACCTGAACATCTTCTACTTTTACAAAGGCATCCTTATAATATGTAGAAATAAATTTTCTACACAAAGCAACAAAGTCACTTGTTCCAGACATAAGATAAGTCTGAAGATTCTTATTCTGATTTAATTCTGAATATCTTAAAACCATTGCATCTACATCTTTGTATCCAGATTTTACAGCCTGAATCTGTTTAAGATATGTAAGTCCCTGTGAAATATCATTCTGAGCAATACAAACCGCACCCATACGATATTTTATCTGTAAAGAAAGCTGAGGCGGGATATTTGGCAATTTCAATGCAATTTCATAATCCTTAATAGCGCTGGCATAATCTTTATTTCGTTCATGCATTTTTCCAGCTTCAAGACAACTCTGAGGTCCAAATTCAGGATCCAGACGAAGATGCATAAACAACTTAAGTGCTTTATCGCCTAAACCACATTCTGCCATAGAAATTGCCATACTGAATAAAATCTCTTTATTGTCAGGTTTATCTTCAAGAACTCGTTTTAGGAATGGCAGAGCATCTCTATATTTTTGTATTTTATATAAACATTGTCCCAAAAATCCATTTACTTCATTATTTTCAGGCATAAGAACTTTTGCCTTTTTGAAACAATATATGGCCTTATCGTAAGTTCCAGCCTTGTACAATGCCTGTCCCAAATAGAAATTACAGTCAAAGTTTTCAGGATCCTTTTTCATGGACAACATAAGAGAACTGATTGCATCATCTATTTTATCAAGATAGAATGCGGCAATACCCATACGGAGTGTTGCTTTTTTTGAATCTATTTCCGGATGAACTGTAGAAATGTCATAAAGAGTTTTATAAATATTCCAGACTTTTTCCCAGTTTTTTTCGCCGTAATAAATATCGCCAACCATTTCTAGAGAAGTAACATTATGAGGATCTTTAGCAAGTTTTTTTTCTGCTTCTTTTAAAATAGCAGCTCGTCCCTTCTTCTGAACTTTCTGAGCAACATTCTTTACTTCACGATTTTTGCCAGCAGATCTGGCAAACATAATAATTACAACCAGAACTGCAGCAACAATCACAGCGATTAAAACTGAAAAAATCATCTGAAACTATACCCCTTAGTTATTCTAAATTATTTGCCAGTTTTTTCATGAACCATCTGGGCTATTCGCTCCATGGCAATCTTTATTTTATTAATATCAGTAGCATAACAACAGCGGATAAAACCTTCACCACCATCGCCAAAACAAGTACCTGGAACAACAGCAACGCTGTACTTATTAATAAGTTCTGTTGCAAATTCTTCAGATGTCATACCTGTTGGGCGAATATCTGGGAACATATAGAAAGCTCCCTCTGGTTCTGTACAAGGAAGTCCCATATCAATAAAAGCTTTATACATTAAGTTGCGACGCTGCTGATAGCTTACACGCATTTTTTCAACATCTGACCATGCATTGCGCAACCCCTCTGCCGCAGCATACTGAGAGAAAATTGGTGGACAAATTGAATTATAAGCATGAAGTTTACAACACTGAACCAGCAAATCGTGAGGTCCACAAATAAAACCAATACGCCATCCTGTCATGGCAAAGGATTTTGAGAAACCATTAAATACGATTGCATAATCTTTCATTCCTGGGAAAGAAGCAATTGAAACATGCTTGTGATTTTCATAAATAAGCTCACAGTAAATTTCATCACTCAAACACCAGATTTCGTGTTTCTTTACAACTTCAGCAATTTTTTCCAAATCTGCAGCAGGAATAATTCTACCAGTTGGATTGTTTGGAGAACAAATCATTACAGCCTTAGTTTTTGGTGTAATGACAGCTTCCAGCATTTCGGCAGTTGGTGTAAAACCATTTGAGCTTGTATCAAGATGAATAACCTTTGCCCCGCACAAATCTGCCAATGGCTGATAATTTACATAACAAGGTTCGCAGACAATAATCTCATCACCTGGATTCAAAATTGAACGCAAAACAATATCCAGACCTTCAGAAGCACCTACAGTTGGCAAAACTTCTGTTTCTGGATTATAGTCCAAATCATAACGCTGCAAATATTTTGCAATTTCCCTACGAAGTTCAATTAAGCCCCAGTTTGAAGTATATGAAGTATGACCTTTTTCAAGATGATAAAAAGCTTCTTCACGAATTACCCAAGGAGTTGGAAAATCTGGTTCACCAACACCAAGAGAAATAATATCATCATGACCAATACACAATTCAAAAAACTTACGGATTCCTGATGGTGGAATCTCACACATTTTAGTACAAAATTTATCTTTTCTATTATTCATTTATTTTTCCTTATGATGGGGAAAGCCTTCCCCTCGGCCGCACTTCGTTGCGTCCTACCCTTTCTAACGGGCCTCAATCGCCGGCCCGTAACGCCCGCTAAGCATGCATTTCGCGACTGTCGTTTTCATCAACTACATAAACAATATCGTTTTCTTTATACTTTTTAAGAATAAAACTTGTTTTTGTAGAACGAACGCCTTCCAAAGTTGAAAGTTTTTCACTTACAAACATAGCAACATCACGCAAGTTGTCACCTTCAATAACAACCTTCAAGTCATATCCACCACTCATTAAATAAAGTGAACGAACCTGTGGGAAACGGTAGATTCTATCTGCAATTGCATCGAATCCGTGTTCACGCTGTGGCTGTACCTGAATCTGAATTTCTGCAAGAACCTTATCACGGGCGACCGCATCTTTCTCTGGGTTAACAATGGCCGCGTATCCAAGAATTACTCCGTCATCTTCAAGCTTCTTAATAATTTCTGCAACTTCTGCCTCTGTTTTTTTTGTCATTGCGGCAATATCAGCAGCAGACAAACGAGCATTCTGACGTAATAAATCAAGTATTTCTTCCATTATAAACCTCCATTGATTACAAAAAATAGCGGTACTATTTTACTATTAATAACCGTTTTTTACAATCTAATTACCAATTCTGCCAAAGCTACAATTGCAGGAAGAGTAAACAGACAGAGCAGACTGGAAATTGAGACCAATACACTTGCATAAGTGGCATCTTTATTAAATACACAAGCCAATCCTGGAATACTTGTGGCAACAGGACAAAGAGATGCCAGCAACACAACATAAATCAAAAGCTGAATATCAGGGAAGTTACCAAAAATTTTAAAGATGACAAAGAATACAGCAATATTCAGAATACCTGTGACAATCAGACGTAAAATCAGAGTTTTTGTAATCTGGAATATATATGCCTTTGACTCAGAAAATTTAAAATTCGCCAGTAAAATACCAATAAGAATCATACTGACTGCTGTATTCAAATCACCAATCATATTAATTGGCTTCATAATAATTTCAGGAATGGAAACTGGAAGTACATACAGAATCAAACCAAAGGTTATAGCTATAATATTTGGATTTGTAATAATTTTTTTTATTTTTACAGAACCTCCAATTTGATAATAGCCATAAGTCCATACCATTATATTAAAAACAACCAGATATCCCATTAAAAAGAAAACGCCTTCTTCTCCAAAAACACCTCGAACCAAAGGAATTCCTACAAAACCACAATTAGTAAGGGAAACTGCAAGACGATCAACTTTATCTTTTGTAGAAAGGGAACCTAAAAGAATCATTACTAAATGTGCAATTAATGACAGCAGAATAACAAACAAAAGCTGTTTAAATTTTTCCGGATTAAACTCTTTATTAAACGAATTGATAATCATAAAAGGATTAATAAAATAGAGAAGCAGCTTACTCAAAAACTTACTTTCATATTCCTGCACTTTTACTACTTTTGCATAGATAAAACCACCAACCCCAATAATAGCCATGATTGATAACTGACGCATTACAAGAGCAAACATATACCCTACCTGATAATTGCAAAAATTGCTGAAAAAAGTCCTAACGAACCTGCCATCATTATTACACCAGCAAGAAGTACTCCAAGAATGACGGCTAATATAGTTTCTTTAAATCTCATTCCTAAAAAACTTGCAGCTAAAGTTCCTGTCCAAGCACCTGTACCTGGCAAAGGAATTCCTACAAAAAGCAGAAGAGCTACAAAAAGTCCGCGTCCAACCTTAGCCTGCATTTTTTCTCCTGCACGAGTTCCTTTTTCAATAAAGAATCTGCACATCTTACTGAAGGCCCAGATTTCTTTTGAAGCACCCCATTCAAGAACCTTTCGGGCAAACATATAAATAATTGGAACCGGCAGCATATTTCCTAAAATACAGACTATATATGAAGATATAATAGGCATCTGTAAAGCTTGCGAAACAGGAATAGCGCCTCTAAGCTCGATCAAAGGAACCATTGAAATAAAAAATATCCATAAATAATTTTTCAGCATATTAAATATTATAATAACTTATCTCCTACTTGAAAATATCTTCTATTTTGTATATTATTTAACTCACTTGCCGGGATGGCGGAATTGGTAGACGCCCAGGACTTAAAATCCTGTGTCGAGCAATCGACGTGCCAGTTCGATTCTGGTTCCCGGCAATGAAGCCTCCTTGTTTACAGGGAGGCTTTTTTTATAGACTAAAAAGGAAATTAATATGGATTTTCACTCTTATTCAAAAACTTGTGCTTTCAGTTCAATTAATGCTATCCGCGATAAACACGTTACTATTATGGGACTTGGCCTTAACGGTGGTGGTGAAGCGGCTGTACGTTTCTTTTTGAAAAAGGGGGCCTACGTTCTTGTAACTGATATGAAAACTCAGGAGCAGCTTCAGGCAACTGTGGATAAAATCAACAATGATCCTGAACTTGATACAAGTCGCCTTACTTACCGCCTTGGAGAACACCGTATTGAAGATTTTGAAAATGCTGACTGTGTTATTAAAAACCCTGGTGTTAAATATGAGGGGAACAAATATTTGGCTGCAGCAAAGGCAATTGAAACTGACCTTAGTATTTTCCTCCGCTTTACAGATTGTCCGATTATTGCGGTTACTGGAAGTAAGGGAAAATCTTCTACAGTAAGTGCCATTTACTACGGACTTAAAACTGCAGGCTACAAAACTTTTCTTGGGGGAAACATTACTGTAAGCCCTCTTACTTTTATTGATGAGGTTTCTCTAGACACACCGGTTGTAATTGAATTTTCTTCATGGCAGCTGGCTGACCTTCGTGGTCGTGGAGTTTTGAAGCCTCACATTTCCATTATCACAAAAATTGTTCCAGACCATCAGAACTGGTATGGAAATATGGAAGATTATGTTGCCGACAAGCGATTGATTTATGCTAATCAGGACGGTGGCGATTATTCTATTTTTGATTTTGATGGCGATGAACCAGGAACAGGTCCAGATACAGCCCTTCATCCAAATGCTGATACCTGGGGAAATCTTTTTGCCGATGAAAGTAAAGCTACTGTTTTGCGCTATGGAAAAACTGGAATTGGAGAAAAGAACTTTGGTGTATGGCAGGAAAAAGGTCCTGGCAATACATGGGTAGGAAAAGTTCTTCTGCCACACATGAATAAGCCTGAAACAATTTTGCGGGGGCTTTCAGTTCCTGGTGACCATATGAAAACCAATGTTTTGAATGCGGCACTGGTTATGTACCTTATGGGAATTCCTGCAGATAAAACTGCAAAGATTCTGGGGGAATGGCAGGGAGTTGAACACCGCCTTCAGTATTTTCACAGCTGGAAAAATCAGGCTGGCGTGCAGTTCAAATTCTACAATGACACCTGTGCTACAGTTCCAGAAGCTGCCGCAGCTGCTACACAGGCCTTTGAAAAACCTGTTGTTCTTCTTACCGGCGGTACAGATAAAGGCTTGGAATTAAACAAATTCACAGAAGCTGTTATTAACAAGGATGGCAATTTTACACCTGTAAAGGCTATGTACTTTTTAGCAGGAACTGCTACAGACAAGATTTTGCCAGAGCTGGATAAAGCCGGTGTAAAATATAACGGACCTTTTGCAAGTCTTGCAGAAGCATTGGATGCCATTAATGCAGATTTGCAAACTGCTGCTGGTGAAGATGAAGCTGTAGTATTCAGTCCTGGAGCTACCAGCTTTGGAATGTTTGCCAACGAGTTTGACCGGGGCAATCAGTTTATGGCTGGTGTAAAAGAAAGATTCTAATAAAAAGGTTTTTAATGATAGAAAGAAGTCAGGTTGAACTGTTAGCCCCTGCAGGAGATGAAGAATGTTTTAAGGCCGCAATTGCAGCCGGTGCAGATGCAGTTTACTTTGGTATGGAACAATTCAGTGCCAGAACCAGAGCAAAAAACATTACTGTAGATCAGGCAAAATATCTTATTCCTCTTGCACACAAAAATAATTGCAGGGCTTATCTTACCCTGAATACTTTAATCACTGATGAAGAAATGCCTCTTGCAGTTTCTCTGGTAGAAAAAGCAGTGGACTGTGGAATAGATGCCGTTATAGTTCAGGACTTAGGGGTATTGAAGGTTCTACGCAACTGTTTTCCCTCTCTGGAACTGCATGCATCAACTCAAATGACAACCCACAACCTTTCCCAGTGCGATTTTCTTTCTGACCTTGGTGTTTCGCAAATTAATTTAAGTCGGGAACTGTCTCTTCCTGAAATTCAAGAAATTACATCCCTTCTTCATTCAAAAAATATTGTTCCTGAAATTTTTGTTCAGGGAGCCTTCTGTATTTCTTATTCTGGTCAGTGTTATCTTTCCGGACACCTATATAGTGAAGCTGGCAACCGAGGTTCCTGCGTACAACCTTGCCGCCGAAGCTGGTGTGCCAAAACTAACGGGGACGTAAAAGATTACAAGGCACTTTTCCATTTAAAAGACAATTCTGCCTTTCCTCTGGCAGACAAACTTATTCGCCAGAATGTTCCAGTCAGTCTAAAAATTGAAGGACGAATTAAGAATGCAGAATATGTATGGGCAGTTACCAGTGCATGGCGTGAACAGATTGATTTAATTCTTGCAGATAAACCAATTCTAAAGTCATCGTCAAAACTTAACGGAGCTATAAATCGTGACTACACCTGTGGATATCTGGAAGGAAATATTAGCAGCATTATGTTTTCCAACGGTGCAAAAGATATTTCCCAGATTAAAGCCGGTACTGTAAAAAATTATATTGCTGACTCAAAAACTCTTATTCTTAATAATGACAAGGGGCAGAATCTTTTAGACAAAGGCGACAGACTTACAATAAAAACTTCAAATGACCAGTTTATCTGCACCGCCAGAGTTTTGGAAAAAAATCACAATGGCTATATAATCCAGATTACAAACAAGCTTACAAAAAAGATTTTTGCCGGCCAGATTATTTACAAATCCTCTTCTGTAATTACACCAGAAGAACTGGCAAAGATTATAAATAATATTGCACCTGAAGCTTCCAAATCTTCTGTCTGCAATTCTGACACAAAACAATACAAAGTTGATATATCAGTTAAAGCTGTTGAAAGCGAAAAAATTGAAATTACATATTCCAGCCAGAACCAGACAATAAAAGTATTCTCTGAGCAGCCATTGGAAAAAGCCCAGAATGCCGGACTTACAGCCGAAACTCTTCAACAAAAGCTTACAAAGCTGGGAGAAACAATTTTTGTTTTGAACAGTTTCCAGATTGAAACACTGGAACCAGGCTTATTTATATCCTTAAGCGAGCTGAATAATCTGCGCCGAAAAGCCGTTGAACTGCTGGAAGAAAAAATAAAGGAAAGTGATGTTCAGAATAGTCAGGATTCATGCGACACAAATCTTACAGTGGCACTTCCGGTCTATCAGAAAAATGCAGACACCCCTGTTCAAGCCACAGAAGGATTCTTAATTGACAATCTTAAGGATTTGAATCAGCTGCTTCTTGAAAAATCTGTAAACGGAAAACAATTCAAAATTATTTATGAGGTTCCAGCTGTTTTTAATGGAAATGAAAAAGAATTGTTTGAAATACTTAATTTAAATTCTGATATTGTTTTATATTTCAATAGTATTTTGATGGAAGAAGATTTACAAAATGCTCTCTCTTTCATAAAAAAACTGGACAGTCTTTCTCAAAGAGAAATTCTTTGCGAAAATACTGGCCTTGCATATCAGCTTAAGGATTCAGGGTGCAAACTTATACTCGGACCTAACTGCAATATTTGCAACAGCTGGAATATTCAGGAATACCACGAACATCTGAAGCTTAAAGGGATAATACCTTCACTGGAATTAAGTTCCGAAAAAATTGAAAGTCTTCAGTTCCCGGAAAATCTGGAAATCTGGTATCCAAAAAATCTGCATACACTTTTAATGCAAAGCCGGCAGTGTCTTGTAAAAAATGGTTCAGGCTGTACAAAAAGCTGTACCGACAGAAACTGTCTGAAAACCTGTTCAAAAGGTCTTGAAATTACAGGAACTCAAAATGAGAAAGTTCTTGCTGTAAAACGACCGGGGTTCTACTCCGCTTTGTATACTGCAGAACTACAAACCTTTCCATGCTCAAAAGAATTTGCCAGCAGAGTTTCTCTGTGGATTTCTGATAAAAGAAGATTTGTATGTTCCCGATTTTAATAGGTACCAGTGGCTATGCATTGACTTCAATGTTTATGCCTTTGATTTATGGGTGCCTGCTTCTAAGAACTATAAAAGCCAAACCTATAAGGTTACTTAATCTTGCCATAATATACTTCTTTTTTTTCTGAGCCATGTTAACATTTTTATTCAAGCTCTGCCCCCCCTGCAACTGGAAAAATCAATTAAAATCAATTATGACACTATGAACAGTCTTCTCACCGGCGTATACTAAAATCATAAGACGTCTTAAAACTTGAATTGAGAGGTA
>JAEDFX010000209.1 GCA_016297805.1 Treponema sp.
TTGCTGCAGAAATGAAATCTTTACTTGCTGACTATAACTCAAAATCCGAAATCACGTTACGCAAGCTGCTGGGTTGAAGGCTACATGACAGATTTTAAAGATGGTGTTGGAAAGCTGATTGCTGAAATCTTGAAAATAGATCCAAAGTTTGAACTTGTATGTTGTTTACCTGTAGGAAAACCAGTCGAAGAAATCAAACGAGTAGCAAAAAAACCTTTTGAAGAAAGGGCATGGTTTAATCTGGAAAACTAAATGGAACCAATTTTACAAACATTAACCGACCTGAACATTCCATACGAACTTCAGGAACACAAAGCAATTTTCTCAGAAGAAGATTCCAAAGATATTGTAATAACTCTCGAAGGAACTGATGTTAAAAATCTTTTCGTAAAAGACAAAAATAACAACTATGGCCTGGTAAGTCTGGATTTACATAAAAGGGCAGACCTAAAGAAAATTGCATCGGCTTTTGGTTATGGCAGACTAAGTTTCTGCAATCCTGATGAGCTGATGAAATACTTAAATATCACACCAGGTTCAGTAACGCCACTTTGCATTATGTTTGATACCCAACGTTCGGTTAAAGTTTTGTTTGATGAAAATTTTGAAGGCAAAAAGGTTATAATTCATCCACTGCGAAATACAGCATCCATAAGCATAACTTTTGATGATTTAAAACGGTTCGTTGAACATTACGGTCATACTTATAAACTGGCAGATATTTATAAGGAAGAAGAATGAAAAAAAATATATTATCCATTCTGGTATTTTGCATCCTCTCATTTTCAGCATGTGCTCAATCATCAAAAACTACAGGTGAAAAAACTATGACAACAACAATAAACGTAACAATAAACGGCGTAACAAAAACAGCAACTTTGGTTGATAATGTTGCAACAAAAGCACTTCTCGAGCTTCTTGCAAAAGGGAATGTAACTGTCAAAACCGATGACTACGGCGGATTTGAAAAAGTAGGAACTTTCGGAACAAGACTTCCAACTGCCAATACCCAGATTGATACAGTTCCCGGCGACATCGTTCTTTATCAGGGAAATTCAATCAGCTTCTTTTATGAAAACAATGGTTGGAGTTACACCATGCTTGGAAAACTTGATATTACCGATGTAAAAGAAATCAAAAGTTTTCTTGCGGCAGGGAAGGGCAAAATTGATATTATTCTGAGTTTGAAGTAGGGAAAATATGAAAATTGAATCAACAAAATGGAATTGGACTCGTGATGTGGTATCGGTTCAGTCGCCGTGAAGATGATTACTGCATCGAATGTTCGGAAGACGGAATCAAATTCAAGCAGATGAGAATCTGTCACATGTGCAAGGCAGCAGATGAAATCCAGTTCGGCATTTACGCCTGCAGCCCAGAAGATTCATCTTTTAAGGCCACTTTTACAAATATGGAAATCTCGGAATATAAATGGCTTGCACATGACGGCCAGAAACCTGATGAAGAGTAGGGAGAAATTACATTGTCAATAACAGTAAATCTTTACTACACAGGCACAAGCGGAAATGCCAGAAAGTTTGCAGAAGAAATGACTTCTTCAGGTGTTGTCCAGGCAATCCGTGAAGAGAAGGGGAATCTGAAATATGAATATTTCTTCCCTATGGATGATTCTGAAACTGTTCTCTTAATCGACTCCTGGGAAAATCAGGAAGCAATAGATGAACACCACAAGACTCCAATGATGCAGAAAATCATAGAGCTGCGTGAAAAATATGACCTTCACATGAAGATTGAACGTTACAGAAGTGGTGATGACATTCCTGACAGGGACAAGTCATTTATCAGGAAATAGGGGGAAACACCTGAGGTTTGGTCGACAGATTTGAAATTTAATGGATTGGGCAGAATGCCTACAATATATTGTTTTTTGTCGAATTTGAAATAATCATCATTTACATGCAAGAAAATTCCGGTCTCTGTAAGGCAGGAAGACAAATTGTAAATGTCTGCACGTTCGGGCCAACCACAACTGCAGAAAAAAACTTTATCATCAGAAGGTTCAAAGCATGACTTAACTAAAATTAATTTTTGCTGTTTGATTTCTTCCATTATATATACATATTCATTGATGCAACTCCTTCAATAACACAGGCAATTTCACTGCAATAAAGTTTCCTGCAGCTATCAGCCATTTGTTTTTCTCAACTGCAACGGATCAGCCAGGAAACTTGGGGAAATCCAGTTCTCTTTAAAATTATGGTATAATGATTTTATGCGAAAATACTTTTCCTTATTAATGATGCTTACGGCTTTTGTTTTGCCTTCATGTTTTGCAGAACAGAAGCATGGCAAGCCAGAAGCTGGTTGATTTTGGATATGCTGATGTCGTTGAATTCGGCGGGATTATTTCCTATAACGGGCCGGTAGAAAAATAAAGGCATGTGGATTGCTTCGTCGCAAGCTCCTCGCAATGACGGGGCCTTTCATGGCATCGCAGTGACTATGAGGTCGTCATCGCGAGCAAAGCGCGGCAATCCATTTATTCCCTTCGCAATGGCGGGGGGTGTTTTTACTTTATTGGCTTAAAGATCATGCCGCCAGAAGTTTCTTCGT
>JAEDFX010000210.1 GCA_016297805.1 Treponema sp.
TCAGCACTCAGCACTCAGCACTCAGCATTCAGCACTCGTTTAGTTTTTAATCTTTTAACAGTATGTTTGGTTTTGTTATTTACAGGTTGTAAACCAGAAATAGAATATATCTATGAAGAAAGCATTTCATTAAAAGCAATGCCAACAAAAACAGAATATTTTGTTGGCGAGAAATTAGACCTTACTGGTCTTTGTGTTACATCAATTGCAGAGGATGGAAAAGTTATAGAATTAATCTCAGAACAATATACGACTGAACCTGCAAATCAAACAGAACTGACAGAGGCAAGAACGCTTCCAATAGTCATCACTTATGGTAAAAGAACTCTTGAGTTTAACATTTCGGTAAAAGAAGTCCTTAATACAAATCTGAATATTACAACACTTCCAAAGTCTGCATATTACATTGGGGAGAAACTAGATTTATCTTCGATGATTGTAAAACTTGAAAAAAGCAATGGTACGTCTGAAGAAATTAAATCATATAAGTCAACTCCAGAGAATGGTACAGTTTTAGAAAAAACAGAAAGTGGTAAACAGACTGTAACAATTGAATACGAAGATCTATCTGATGAATTTGAAGTATGTGTTTATGATGTCTTATTGAGTGATTTGTACGTAAAGGATCAACCAACTGTAAGTGAATATTATATTGGGGAAAAGCTAAATACCGAAGGCTTGAAGGTTGAAGCTGTTTTTACAGATGGACATATAGAGGCTGTTGAGAATTATACTCTTTCTATTGGAACAGATGAATCTTTTGTTGAGAGTGGTGAAAAAACTGTAACAGTCAGTTACTTAGATCTGGAATCAACCTTTACGTTTAAAGTAAGAGAAAGTTTCTTTAAATTTGTAACCCAACCCGAAAATGAAACATATAAGTTATATTCAGAAAATCAACAGCTTCAGGCAGAATTTCTTGCAGATCGTTCAGGTACATTAGTTTTTGAATGGTATAGAAAGAATCCAAATGAAGTCAATTTTTCTAAAATCTATACAACAGAGACAATTGAAACAGAGGTTGGACAGATTTATAAAACAGAAGTTGTTTTACCGCAGAATCATTATGTGAAGGCAGAATATAAATGTAAGTCAATACTTACAAAAGGTGATGTAGAGGAGACATCAGAGTCGGAAGTGGCTGTTGTAGAACAAAGTGTTGAGACAGGGCTTCCCCTTTTGAAGATTAACACAGTGACTGGAACTCCTATAACTAGTAAAAACGATTATGTTACAGCTAGTTTTGATTTATCCTCTGAAGAATATGACGATTTGATGTTGGAAGAGATCTCTATCAAAGGAAGAGGGAACTCTAGTTGGGGAATGCCTAAGAAACCATATACAATCAAGTTTTCAAAGAAGAATAAAGTTCTTGGTATGCCAGAGAGTAAGAAATGGGTTTTAATAGCAAACTATTCTGATAAAGCTCTGCTTAGAAATGATTTTGTGTCTTTCCTTGGAAATAACATATTTACTGATATGAAATGGAATCCTTCTTTTAAATCTGTGGATTTGATTATGAATGATTGTTACGAAGGTACATACCTTATTGGTGAACAGATTAAAATTGAAAAAAATCGTGTAAACATTCAAAGTGTTGCGGATACTGTTTTAGGAAAAGGTGAAGATCTAAACAACGATGGTGTTGTTGATGAAAAGGATGGAGGATTTATTTTTGAGGTAAATACATCCCGTATGGATGAAGCTTATAATTATAGAACAACACGCGGAATCGGTATGAGCTTAAAAGATCCTGATGTGGAAGATTTTCCCGGATATGAAGAAAAAGTAGAATCTTACATGGCTAGTATAATTCAGCAGGCAGAAGATGTATTACATTCAGATGACTGGCTAGATGAGGATAACGGGTACCAGAATTATATTGATGTTGATTCATTCATTGACTGGTATTTTGTTAACGAATTGACTAAAAATAATGATGCTTGTTGGTTTTCTTCGGTTTATATTTATTATGACCCTTTTGATGGAAAATTGCATATGGGACCTGACTGGGATTTTGATATTGCCTGTGGCAATGTGAACTATAATAATTGTGACAATTATGAAGGTTTTTGGATTAAGAACTCTGGTTGGCACAAAAGACTCTTTTCAGATCCATCTTATGCAGGAAAAACAAAGCAGCGATGGAATGCTGTAAAAGATGATTTATTCGAAGCTATTACAGACAATCTCCAGGGAAAAGCTGATGAAATATCAAATTCTGCCGAGTTGAATTTTATTCGCTGGGATATTTTGGGCAAATATGTTTGGCCAAATGCCACTGGTTATGGTGATCGAACCACATACAAATCCGAGGTAGACTATATGATTGATTGGCTTGAAAACAGGTATCGCTGGCTGGATTCAGCAATTAATAATTTGTGATAATCAAAATTGTATATAATTTTGCGTGAAATTAATAAATAATAAAACTCCCTCTTTTCAGATAATCTCAAAATAAAGTATTTATTTGCTTTTTTTGTTCACTTATATGAACATTTTTAGTAACTATTCACCACAAAAAA
>JAEDFX010000211.1 GCA_016297805.1 Treponema sp.
TAATTAATTTCCAAACAGAATATTATAAGCAATATTTTGTGCATCGATTGAATTGGCATCTGCAGGAGTTACTGTCGAAGCAGATTGTACAGCAGGATTTCCTGAAAGTGCAGCCATTGTCTGAGCATCAGCAAGACTCTGAACCTGTTTTGTCTGGGCATCGGTCATAATTTTAGTTCGTTCAGTTCTACTGTCCTGTACAATTTTTACAAGCTCTTGCTGAGCTGCTGCTTTCTGTTTTTCTGGTTCAAGTTCTACTTGCACCTGTGCCATTGCAGAACTATAAGCAAGCTCCTGTTCTTTTTCCTGCTGACTCATAACAGTTGGATGACGTGCATCATACATCATCTGATTTACCATATCCATTACTGCTTTTTCATCCATTGAAAGTTCTTCTGGCATTTCTCCAAGAACCTTTTTCAAATATGTTGCAGTTGTTCTTGCCCATGTTGTCTGTGGTATTACATATACCTGATACATAATACATTTACGACTAACTTTTCCTGTTAGAGCATCTTCCTCATCTATAATTTGATAAAATTCAGTACGTTTTTCATGTCCTGTTATTTCTGCAGAGGACTGAGCCTGTGTTACTTCCATAATTGCACTTTTTGTAGCTGAATCTATAGCACCAGAACGAGACTGTTCAGTGGCATAGTTATTTACAGACTGCTGAAGTTCTTTTGCAATTTGTCTTGCATACTGCATATCAGCTCTCATTTGTGCACTTCTTACATCTGAAGCACTTATATATGAAACCTTTATGACATCATCATCTGAAATACCAAATTGTGCTTTGTATTGCGAATAATCACCAAGAAAAAGTGAAGCCAGCCAAATAGGACGAGCTTCGCCACCTACAGAGCGAGCTGTCCAGTCACGAAGATATGTTTTGTTGGCCTTTACCTCATAGCCGCTTTCTGCTCTTGATTCTTTTGTTACATTCGTATTTGATTTAATAGCATTTGTAGTTCCGCAGCCTGTAATAAAAAGTGTCGCAAAAATGATACTTCCAATTAATTTTTTTTTCATTAAAATTCCTCCATATATATTTTTGCCTCTAAAGAGACATAAATTCCTTTTGTAATAATTTTAATATTTCTTGAGATAGTGAAGTGTAAGCCCTTTGTTGTGCTACAGTTGGATTCTTTGCACCAATTCTTTTAAGTTGCCCTTCTCCAGAAATAAGAACAGTATCTCTTGTTTCAATTTTTAAAGAAAATGATGGCGAATAAAATATTCCTGCAGGAAGAACTTGTGAATTTTCGATGACTTTTATATAACAGAAATATTGAGAGTTATTCTCAGCTATTGTAATTCCATAATTTGAAAAAAAATTTCCAACAGCCCTTGAAACAGATTCTTCAAAATCATTTTCACAAAAGATAGAAATAGAACATTGCTTTGCTATTCTTCTAAGCATTGGTTCAATTTCTAAAAGATGATTTCTTGTTTCGCTGAACTTTTCTGCTTGATTTGGATTTAATATTTGTGCAAAGTCAAGTTTTTGATAAAGTTCATTTTCTTTTGCATTTTGGTATGCCTTTGAAAGACCTGCAATTTTTAGAATCGCATCGTTTTGAGAAATTGCATCAAAATAAAATTGTTCAAATTGAGAAGTACAGTCATTTATTTTTGGTTCATATATTATCCATGCTTCTTTACGGTCTATATATGCAATCACTTCGTATTGCTTTTGTTTTTTGTCATATTTAGGTTTTGTATAATGAACTGCAAACAATTCTGTATAAGACTGAACAAAAACTTCTTCGGAAAGAGTTGTTTCAAAATTTGAATCATTCAATATTGTTTGTTCTTTAGCTTGAACAGAAATATTCATCTGAAAAAATTTTGATAATGCCGCTAGTGCATTGCTTTCAGCAGAATCTTTTGTTGAACCATAGCCTAACTGTGCAATATAAGCTGGATTGTTCAAAATATCTTCTGCTAAAAGTGGGAAACACAAACTAAATAGGAAAATGAAAATTACAGCAAACTTTTTCATTTATTCCAAAATCCAGTGGGAACCACCTGCAGTAAATTCGAGCTTCTTATTATTAAATTCAAATAAAATTTCATCAGATGAAAATACAGATTTATTATCCATATCTTGGAAAGACTCATTTCTGAAATTAAGTGTTGCTTTTTTGTTTAAACAACATATATAAAATTCAACATCATTTTTAATTATATCAAGAGTTTCTGAGTATAATTTTCCCAAAAAAATAATATTCTCATATTTTAGATTATCTGTCATATTTTCATAACTGTTTTTATGTTTTGCGAATTCCTTAAGTGCATTCATGGATTCTTTCATTAATTCTTCAGTCATTTTTTCCTCCACTGAAAAAAATCTTATTAGCTATTTGCATATATTATATATATTATTTATTACTGTCAAGCCTATACAAAATAAAAATATTCGCTTTTAGAATATATTTTATGGACTTACAAGATGTTTTTATTAGCAATCTGAAGCGATTCCGTAAAGAACAGCATATAA
>JAEDFX010000212.1 GCA_016297805.1 Treponema sp.
TGATGACTGACATTACTGTACCTGTAAAACCGGGTTTTTAAGGGCGGAGCCCTTAGGAGAAGGGGTGACGGATGACGCGACTCGCGGCAGGAGGCAGGGGAAGGCTTTCCCCTCCTTATTTATTTTTTCTATTCACAATTTTTTGAAAAACTATTAAAATTAAATACCGTATGAAAAACGGTTTCGATAACGATAAATATCTTAAAATTCAATCAGAACACATTAAAGAACGGATTGCTAAATTTGGCGATAAGCTCTATCTGGAATTCGGTGGAAAGCTTTTTGACGATTACCATGCTTCCCGCGTACTTCCTGGTTTTCAGCCTGACAGTAAATTGAAAATGCTCATGCAGCTTGCAGATGTGGCAGAAATTGTCATTGTAATCAGTGCTGTGGATATTGAAAAGAACAAGGTTCGTGGTGATTTAGGAATTACTTATGATAAGGACGTACTCCGCCTTCGTGATGAATTCCAGAAACGTGGTCTGATGGTTGGCAGCGTTGTAATTACTCACTATACAGGTCAGGAAGCCGCAAAAGCATTCCGTAATAAGCTTAAGAAAATGGGAATCAAGGCATACTATCACTATGTAATTCCTGGTTACCCTTCAAATGTAAAATTGATTGCTAGTGACGAAGGTTTTGGTAAAAATGATTACATCGAAACTACACGTCCATTGGTTGTAATTACTGCACCCGGTCCAGGTTCTGGAAAAATGGCAACTTGTTTAAGTCAGCTTTATCACGAAAATAAGCGTGGTGTAAAAGCTGGATATGCTAAGTTCGAAACTTTCCCAATCTGGAATATTCCACTTAAGCATCCTGTAAATCTTGCATACGAAGCAGCTACAGCTGACCTTGCAGATGTAAACATGATTGACCCATGGCACTTGGAAGCTTATGGAAAAACAACTGTAAACTATAACCGCGATATTGAAATCTTCCCAGTTTTGGATGCTATTTTCAAAGGTATCTACGGTGAAAATCCATACAAATCACCTACAGATATGGGTGTAAACATGGCCGGCCTTTGTATTTATGATGATGAAGCATGTTGCGAAGCCAGTAAGCAGGAAATCATCCGCCGTTACTATAACACCCTCAACGCACTTGTAGAAGGAAATGCAACTGAGGAAGAAGTAAACACAATTGAACTTGTTATGAAACAGGTTGGTGTAACAAATGATGACCGAAAGGTTGCAGTTGCTGCAAAAGAACGCTGTAAAAAATCTGGAGTCCATTCTGCCGCAATTGAACTGGAAGATGGAACAATCATTACTTCTGAAACATCAGATTTGCTTGGAACTTGTGCAGCACTTATTTTAAATGCTACAAAACATCTTGCTGGCATTGATCATAAAGTTAAACTTATCCCTAAAGATATGATTGAGCCAATTCAGAACATGAAAGTAACATATCTTGCAGGAAACAATCCACGTCTTCATACAGATGAAGTTCTTGTAGCTCTTGCAATGCTTTCTAAAACTGACGAAAACTGCAAAAAAGCCCTGGAACAGCTGCCAAAGCTTAAAGACTGTCAGGTTCATACAACAGTTATGCTCAGCGAAGTTGACCGTAAAATCTTCAAGAAGCTGGGTGTAATGCTTACTTGCGAACCTGTTGCTAAGAAACAGAAGCATTTGATTGGATAACAGTAGTTGGGCGTTCCGTCAACGTTTCACGTTGCCGTCGGCGCTTCCAGGCTCCACTACGTTCGGTGCTGGCGCACGGGCTTCGCCCCCTTCCAGTGCCTAACGCGATTGCTTATTTTCAAGAATATTTGCGAGACTTAAAATAACATTCTGGTCATATTCAGATAGATTTTTAAAAATGGTGATTAATTTTCTTGCATTTGGAGAAAGTTGTTCGTCACTTTTTTTTATATCTTTTGTATTACTTTCAACCAGATATTCTACACTTACTCCAAGATAATTTGCTATTTTTACTGCAGTTTCTACGTTAGGTAAAACTCCACGTGCATCAATGTAGGATAAAAATGTGCTGTTGCTAATTCCAACGGCCGAAGACACTTCTTTTACAAGTAAACCTCTGAATTCAATTTCATCACGTAATCTATCCTTAAACGACATATGAATAAAATAACAAAATATTGATGTTTAGATATTAATAACATCAAGACATTGATTTAAATTTTGTTTTCCATCAAAATATTGATGTAGAGGTTAATATTTTGATGGAAAACAAAATTAATATGTATGTACGACTAATTGTTGGTTATCTTATGATAATATTTTTTATATCTTGTAAAACTGAAACACACTATGAAGAATTAATCTTCATAGAAAAAATGCCTGAAAAAATTGAATATTATGTAGGGGAAAATATAGATTTAACAGGATTAAAAGTAAAAGCAGTATTATCGGACGGAAGCGTCTGCAATATAGAAGATTATGTTACAGAACCATTGGAAGGTAGTGTCATTGAAACAATAGGTAAGCAGACAGTCAAAATTATAA